>JBGSRG010000194.1:0-11461 GCA_041737685.1 Phycisphaerales bacterium
CATCGCCGTTCGCCGCACCATTGGCCGAAGTCCCCGCTGAACCCGCCGCCGCCGCCCCGCCGCCCGGCGCACTCTCCGCGCTGCGATAGCTCACGTGCACAGCGTGCGTGTCGCCAAGCAGGTTGTGCAAGTCGCCCAGAATCTCCTGATACGCGCCCAAAAGAAACACGCCCAGGTAGTACGGCTCGTTCTTGCCGTTGCCCTCAGCGCTCGGCCGCAGATCGTGCAGCTCCAGCGACTTCTTCTCGATCCGCTTGTCCACAAAGTTGTCCACCTTGCCGTCGCTGTCGCAGGTGATATCCGCCATGATCCCGCGTCGAGTCGGCTCCTCGTCCAGCCGGTGAATCGGCGCAATCGGAAACAGTTGGTCGATCGCCCACGAGTCGGGCATCGACTGAAACAGCGAGAAGTTGCAGAAGTAAATGTCGCTCAGCGTCTCGGGCAGGTTCTCCAGTTCCTCGGGCAGTTCGCCCTTCTTGGCGCACAGCTCCAGCACCTTGCGACCAATCGCCCAGAACAACCGCTCGCTCGCCGCCCGCATCGGCAGGCTCATATAGCCCAGGCTGAACAGGCTCATCGCCTCGTCTCTGGCCTGCAACGAATCGTGATACGCCTCGAGCAGACTCCGATCGTTCAGCCGCTCATAGGCGTCGATCAGATCCAGCACCGGCTGCGGCGCCTCCTTCTCCTTCGCCAGGTCCGCCTTGATCCGCTCCATCGCCGGCTCGTCCTGAAACGAACTTTTGCCAAGCACGTTCACGATCAGCACCGAGCCATACGCCACCATCGCCCGCCCCGACTCGCTGATGATCATCGGGTGCGGAATGCCCGCATCGTCGCAGACGTTCTTGATCCGGTACACCACGTCGCTGGCATACTCGTCCACGGTGTAGTTGATCGAACTGCTCCAGGCGCTCTGGCTGCCGTCATAATCCACGCCCATCCCGCCGCCGATATCGATGATCTTCATCCCCGCGCCCAGCCGCACCAACTCCGAGTACACGTGCGTCAGTTCGTTCACCGCGTTCTTCAACTGCCGGATGTCAAACAACTGACTGCCCACATGACAGTGCAAGAGATTCAGACAGTCGGCCATGCCCCGCGCCTTGAGATACTCAAGCGCCTCGATCACCTCGGTGATAAACAGCCCGAACTTGCTGCGAGCACCGGCCGACGACTCCCACCGCCCCGCGCCGCGCGTCCCCAGTTTCACACGGATGCCGATCTTCGGCCGCACGTTGTACCGCTCGGCGTGCTTGACGATCAGTTCCAACTCGCTGAACTTCTCAACCACCGGCACGATGTTCCGGCCCAGTTTCGTCGCCAGAATCACCGTCTCGATAAACTCGTCGTCCTTGAAGCCGTTGCAGATGATCGGCATCTCGTCCTGTCCTTCAGACAGCGCCAGCACCGCCAGCAACTCCGGCTTGCTGCCGGCCTCAAGCCCAAACTTCAACTCTCGCCCCAGCGACGCCACCTCTTCGCAGATGTGCCGCTGCTGATTCACCTTGATCGGATACACGCACGAATACCCGCCCTGATACGCGTGGTCCGCGATCGCCTTGTCAAACGCGCCGCGAATCTCACGCAGACGATGCTCCAGAATCCCACCAAACCGCAGCAGCACCGGCGCCGTGATCCCACGATCCTGCAGCCCCTCCATCAGATCCATCAGATCGATCTGCTTGCTCGGGTTCTTGTCCGGCTGACACGTCAGATGCCCCTTGGCATTCACACCAAAGTACCCCTTGCCCCAGTCGGCAAGCCCGTACAAACGCACCGCGTCTTCAACGCTCCACCGACCGTGAAGAAACGCATTCTTGGGAGTAGAGAGCATGGCCATCGTTTGGGGGCGTCCTTTGACAAAGTGGGCGGGCACACACGCGAGCAGAACGCCAGGCCGCAAAGCCGCTCGAACCTCTCGCACCACAACAATACACGGGCCTTGACCGGCGGGCGCAGCAAAGCGGCCCCGAACCGTCAGGCTCGGGGCCGCGTCGTTGTCAGTCAATCCTCAGGCAACTCGAATCAGCACTCCGCCGCTCAAACGCCCGTCGCAATCTTCACACCGCGCGACGCCGACGCCGCAGCGCCACCAGCCCCGCACCCGCAAGCAGCGACCCAACGCCCGGCGTCGGGATCACCTCAAACGAGATGCGGTAGATCAAGTCCGCCGCGTTCAACTGGCTCTCAAACACATAGCCGGGCGCCGTCGTCAGCCCGTTGTACGCCGTCAACTGGTCAAAGTTGAACGTGACCACGCTGTTCTGGTCCGTTCGCAGCGCGTTCGTGCCAACCTGCAAGAACGCCGCCGCCAATGGGTCGGTCGTCTCGGTTCCGTTGTCCCAGATATCCCTGGCACGCTGCTCGATCGTGTTCAGCAGCAGGTTGCCGTCGTCATCAAACAGCCGGAACCGCGTCGGCGAGTCATTGCCGATGAAGTGGTCGTTGCTCGGCACCACCATCGAAGCAAACGTGAAGAACTGATTGATCGACGTGTCGATCGTGAAGTCCGTAAACGCCGTTGCGCCCGGCAACAGCGGACCCGCCACAGAGTCCAACGTCGCGTTCGGCTCCGCCGCCGCAAACGCGGGGAACCAAGTTGACCCGCTTCCGCCCTCCGCAACCGATGTGATCGGCGCAGCGGCGATGTTCGCAGCACCAAGCAAGAACGCCGCCTCGTTGTTGTTGAACGAATCGAACGTGCCGTTGTGGAAGCCCACACGCAGCGGGGCAAACGAAACACTGTTCGCAACCGCCAGATTGTCGGTGCGCACTCGCACCTGAATCAGCGCGGCATCCGCGGCGGAAACCACAACGCCCGCAGCGCTCAGCACCGCAAGCAACCGAACACCAGAACGGGACAATACCTTGATACGCATCGATCTCTCCTTGGTGGAGTTGAGGGAGGGGGAAGAAAGGGGTGAACACACACCCACAGCATGCGTCCCACTGCCTGTCAGCCGATGAACAAGCAGTGAATCGTGAATCGCAGTCAAACCAAAGGCCCGACCAACTCGAAACCGGCCAACTCGAAACCGGCCAACTCGACACCGACCAACGCGCGAGCCACAGCGCCGCTCGCGCCACGCGCAAGCCAATCCAACAAACCGCTTCTCATAGACAGACCCGCCGCGCTCTCGCTCCGCCACACTCCACCCAGCAGAACGCGGCGAGCGATCAATCGTCTCTCACGACCCGTGTTGAGGGGTCTCTGCGCCAGAAACATCGCCCGGCACGGCCAACACACCGGCGATCAGACACGTATCCGTGCCCGTCACCCAGCGTTGTCCGAAACCACAGCGAACATCCGACCGCGTGAGTCGAGCCCGCGCGCAAAACCTTGCACAACCGCCAAGGTTTCTCTCACAACTTCACACGCTCCCCACAGCGTTCATCTCGAACGATGACAAACGTCAACGCATCGCCGCATCAACGCATCGCCTCACGCCAGAGCGCCCGCCCCAATCACTCGCTCCGCATACGCGTTCATCGCGTCGCGCAACTGCTCGAAACTCTCCAGCACGTAATAGATCGGCTGGTAGTGGTCAATCTCAAAGTCCGTCTCGCACACCCGCTCCATGTCAAACGGCCGATACTCCGCCACGTCGCGAGCTCTGCAGTCCGCTGCGCTCTCCGGCCCGCGTGCCCGCTTCTCCCACGAACCTCGCAACGAATACTCCGCCTCGCCGTGGCTCGACACCAGCCCCGAGCCATACACCTTGATCCGCCCATCCTCGCGGATCAGCCCAAACTCAACCGTAAACCAGAACAGACGGCTCAACCGCTTCACGTGGTGCTCGTCCTCGCACAACAGCGCCGCCTTGCCATAGGTCTGCAAAAAATCCGCAAACACTCGCAGCGCGTGCAGCGGCACGTGGCCAAACACATCATGAAAGATGTCCGGCTCGGGCAAGTAATCCATCACCTCGCGCGGCCGAATCAGCACAGTCGTCGGAAACTCTCGCGCCGCCAGGCACGCAAAGAAACTCTTCGCAGGCAAGTACCCCGGCACGGCATAGCTCGCCCAGTCGCTCTGCGATCCCAGAAACTTGTTGATCCCGTCCAGTTTCGTCCCCGCCGCCAACACCCCGCCGCCCGCAACCTCCACGTCGCGGTCCAGCGTCAGATCGTTCAAGAGCGGAATCCGATCCGGCGTCATCCGCAAGATCTTCATCCCGTCGATGAACTGGCGCGAAACCTGCTCTTCCAAAACCTCCCAGCGCCGCGTGAACAAGTCACGCCACACATCGTGATCCTCGCGCGTGTACCGGTGATAGTGCTGCGTGATAAAGAACGAGTCAACCTCGATCTCGTTCGCCGGCAGGGTCGCCGCACGATCCGCGGCGGCCTGCGCCAGTCGGGCCTCGTCCGAGTCGATGATGTTCGTGTACCGAATGTCAGATCGCATGAGTCTGCTCCGACGGTGCCACTCGCCGCCCGCCCCGCTTCCCGCTCTGCCCCCAACGCCTCGCTTCTACACATCACCACCCACCCTCTCGAGACCCACCCGGACCATCATACGTTCCCGGCCATCGGCCCACTCCCGCTCGTCCCGCCTCCGCCTCTGCCGTTGCCCTTTCTGCTTACCCCTTGCAGCTCGCCCTCAATGTCCCACTCTCACGCCTCCCAACGCCGACACCACCCTCCACTCACACCCATCTGCCCATCTGCCCATTTGAATACTTGAACACTTGAACACTTGAACATTTGAACACTTGAAAGTCTCCCTACCCCTCCATCGCCCCCTCCACCCACGCCCGCCGACCCGCCGCGTCCTCCAAACAATCCACACACTCCGCGCGAATCCGCTCCGCCTCCACCGGTGCGCCGCTCAGATTCACACGAACATTCCACCACGCGCTCTTCGCGCCCGCCTCGGCCAACACCGCCGCGATCGCCAAGTCCGACCGCAGATGCTTGTTCGTCATCGGCGCCAGCGTCTCGATCATCCGCAACAGATCACAGCACGCCGCCAGCACCGCTCTGGGCACGCTCAACGCAGCAGCCTCCGCGGCGGGCAGATCACTCCGCCGCCGCGCATCGCTCTCAGGCAACTTCTGCAACTCGTTCACCAGCCCATACGCCGCGGCGTCCTCATCACCCAGCCCCAGCAGCAGCGCCTCAAATCTCTGCAGCGCCGCATCCGCCGATTCCAGCGCCGGCTGATGCTCGGCGAGATTCTTCTTGCCCAGCGAATATCGAACCTCCATTCGCGCAAGCGCAGCCCCCGTTGCGCCCGTCATCGCCGCGACAGCCCCGCCCCCCGGCGTCGGCGACTTGGCTCCGAGCGCTGACAAAAACACCCCGATGGGCATCGAGGCAAGTTCAACGCTCGCTGGGTTCGGCACAATCTCCGCGGCGGCGGCGGCGACCACGACAATGGGCTTGGGTTCAACCATAACGCATCATCATTGCCCCGCTCACTCCTCCCCGTCTTCCCCTTCCTCTTCCGCATCGCGCTGCTGCACCAACGCCACCGCCGTCTCCACCAACTTGCCCATCGGCACCGGCTTGATCAGATAGTCATCCACGCCCAGATTCTCGGCATACGCCTGGTGCCGCGTGCCCTCGTTGGCCGTCACCATGATCACCAGCGGCGAATCCTCAAAGCCCTTGATCTTCTCAAGCACCAAAAACCCCGAGCGCCGCGGCAGCATCATGTCCAACACCACCACGTCCGGCATGCCCTCCTGACACGCCAGAATCGCAGCGTTGCCGTCGCCAACCGTCAACGTCTCAGCACCCTCGGTCCGCAACGCCATGTCCATCGACTCGGCAACGTCCCGGTCGTCATCCACAATCAGAATCCGAACGCCGTCCAGTTTCCCGGCCATGAACTCGCTCCTTGCTGACACAGGCTTCCCGCCCGTGCGACTTTGCCTGACTTTCCCCGTGGCATCGGCCTGCCGGCCGATGTCTCGCGCTCTTACTCATCACCTTCGTTCCATCGAAATCCCCTCCCCCAAAGCCCGATTCGTGCGAAATCCGCTCGCGGTTGACCCCAATCGTCAGGCGACTCCGAATCAGTCTAGTCCTTCAAGACCTTGCACGACCGCACCGTCGCTTACACACACTCTGGCAGGATGACCTCACTTCTGACAATCGCGCTTCACGTTTCCCAATCACTTGCTCCATGGAATCTTCTGAGCGACAGAATGAACGGTTGCACCCACCCTCTGCGTACACACAACTTTGCAAAGTTTGCCTCAATCATCAGGATGTCGAAAACTTATCCACATTCTCATATTCTTCTTGACGAGTCATTCAGAACGCTGTAGCGTACTGGTGCGAGTCCCGGGCGCAGTCCCGGGCGCGGGTCCATATTGGTTAGGAGCACTAGCATGAACGTCACGAGTAATCGTCAACAAGAATTTTTATCACATCTTGTCAGCGTGCCGGTCGACACCTCTGAGCCAAGCCGATCCAAGAAGCGTCGGCAAGCCCCTAATCTCCTCAAATCGATCGCTGCTCTACTCGCAGTTCCTGCACTCGCTTCGGCTGTCTATGCCCAAGAAGGTACGGCCAACTGCGGCACCGATTTGACTCCGCGGCTCTTCGCATCGGCTATCGGAGATCTGGATGGCGACGGTACGTCGGACATCGCAAACACAGTGTTCAACAACGCTGGCGACTTCACAGGGGTCTACGTCGTGGGCAGCGCTTCGGGCTCAACGCTCATCACCTTCTGGCCCCCGGTCGACGAATTGTTCTTTGGAGTGGGTGTTTCTCCCGCGGGTGACTTTGACGGGGACGGAGTGCCCGACATCGCCATCGCGTCCGTCATGGACGGCCCCGGCGACGAAGCCCAGGGCATTGTGCATGTCTATTCAACAGTGACGGGCGAGGAAGTGGCGTTCATCAAGGACTTAAGCGATTCCCTCGTAACGTTGCCGGATGTCAAAGCGGTCGGTGATCTTGACGGGAACGGAGTTGTCGATACCACCGACCTCTTGTTGCTTCTCGACAGCATCGCGACCGGTACGCCTCAAACCGATCCCTACGCGCTCGACCTGAATCAGGACGGCATCATTGACTTCGCAGACGCGATCCTGCTCATGGTCAAGCTCGGTAGCACGTCTTCGCCGACCGCAGCCCAAACGCTGGCAACGCTCATCAACGCAGGCGAACTCACTCTCAACGATCCCGGGTTCCTTGGCATCGAGATACCCGCCTCCTACCAGCCGGTGCAGTTTGGACTCTTCGGATGCATCGGATGCAGCATCAAGTGCGCGTACTACATCAAGAAGGCATCCAACTGCATCGGTCTCCGTCGGCAAATCGCGGAGGATTGCGCCGTCCTCTTCCCCAATGTCTGCTCTCTTGAGTACACCGAATGCATCGAGAACGGGGAACGCACGCTGATCGCCGCGTGCATCGACGAGGTCGCGAGGACCGCGGGCACGTGCGGCAAGTGCGTCTACAAGTGCGTCCCGAAGCCATCCGTCCGCTAAAGTACCGTGATCGAGACTTTCAGGAGACTCGTCGATGCCTGTCCGCGCTTTCATTCTGATGCTCGTGGTCGCCTTCTCTCTCGGGTGTGATTCCAAAGAACAGTCAACGTCGGTTCGCAAGGGAACCACCCCCGAGCAGGTCAAGGTCCCGATGCCAGATGACCCGGGTTCGTCAGCGACCGCCGCTTCATTTCAAGAACACGCCGTATCGTTCTGGAAGTCCGTCGAACAGAGCGATGCCAACCTGTGCGAAGCGCTCACCCGCCTCACAGACGTGCCAGATCGCGCTCTGCGTGAAGCCGTGTACGAGCCTGTCGCTCCGACGGACACCGACATGGTGATCGACGGGGCACCCGTCGCGTTCGGCTCAAAGACGCTGCGCCGAATCGAAGCTGCGCTCAAATCATGCCCGGAGTTGCAAAGCCCGGACACCGCTCGAGCGGCGATGCTGCGGCTCGACGACCTCTACGCGGCGATGATGCTCAACATGTGGTCCGACAGCGACCTCAACCACAACCTCATGCCCAGCCCATACATCTTCGCGACCACCTCGCGGCTTTGGATTCTCGGGCAAATCCGCGACCGCACCTCAGACGCGGCGGAGAGAAAGAGAGTCCAGAACAAGATCGACCTGTTGGCTGACATATCCAGGCAGCGGGTCTCCGATTACACCATTCCCTGACGCAAAATCCCACCAACCTCGCCTCTCACCCCTCGTCCTTGTCTTTGCCTTGGTCCCGGTGGCACAGGCTCTCCCGCCTCTGTACGTTCGCGTCACTTCCCCCGTGGCATCGGCCTTCTGGCCGATGTCTCGCGCCCTCACTCATCACCATCTTGCCGTCGAAGTCTGACCCTCCCGTTCCATCGAAGTCGGGCCGTCTCGTGCCATCGAAGTCGGCTTTGCGACTTCGATGCTCCCACTTCCCCACTTCTCTACTTCGCTGCTTTCCTGCTTTGCTGCTGTGTTTCTTTGCTGCTTTGCTGCTTTGCTGCGTTGCTGCCGCCCCTCTCACTCACCCGCGCTCCCCCGCCTCCGCTTCGTCTCTCCGCGCGCCTTCTTCTCCGTCAGCCGTCGCTCCACGCTCCCGCGGCTCGGCTTGGTCTTGCGCCGGGGCTTCGGCCGCGCCATCGCCTCCACCAACAACTCGCGCAGCCGCTCCAGACACGCCGACTTGTTCCGCGACTGGCTACGCGACTCCTGCGCTGTGATCACCACTTCGCCACCCCGAACACGCTCTCGGCCCAACTCGTCCACCTCGGTTCGCGCATTCACCACGCGCGACCCGGCCAGCGAACGCAACCGCGTGATCGCCCAGGGCGGCAAGGCCAGCACTTCCACATCCAAACGCAACTCGACCTTCGTCTCCAGTTTGTTCACGTTCTGACCGCCCGGCCCGCTGCTGCGCGCTGTCGAAAATCGCAGGTCGCTCGCGCTTACACGCACCCCCGGCGCAATCTCTACGCCGCCCATCGCAGAATCGCCATCGCTCGACCCGCCATCCGAGCCAGAACTCGAATCCGGCGCGCTCCCCCGCACGCCGACCGGCCCATCCATCGGACCTTCCATCACCATGTCGGTCAGCCACTCCATACCACGATCCTTGCACCCCCGCGCGTATGCTGCCGCTCAATCTTTCTGGAGCAAGGCATGAGCCATCGGTCGAACCCCTTCACCGCGATTCTGACAAGCACCAAGACACGCGCCCTTGCGTGCGCTCTCGCCACCACCGCAACCCTCACGCCCGCTCGGGGCCAAGCCGACAACCCAACCCTCGCCGACACCCAGAGCAGCGCTGCCCAACTCGCCGCCCACGCCCTCAGCGATCCCGCAACCCCCGCCGACACCGGCAAAGCCGAGACTCTCGAATCCGCCGCAGAGAAGTACCTCACCAAGTGGACCGTCCAGATCGAGCCTCTCATGGCATACTGGTCGCCCGCTGGCGATATCCGCTTGCCCGCACGCTCCGGCACCGGCGGCGCGTCCGGCGGCGGCTTCTCAAACTCCGGCAATCTCGTTAAGGCCTCAACCCTCAACCTCGACACCCCGCAGTTCAGCCCAGCGGGTGAACTCCACCTCTCCATTGATCGCTTCCGCATCACGCTTTCAGGAGCGGCATACCAGATCCAGCGCGACGGCACGCCCGCCGACGAAGCCTTCCGAATCGGCTCGGTTCAGGTCGACACAGGCGATGAACTCGACGTCGACTTCGACTTCGCCACCGTCGAACTCACCCTCGGCTACAACTTCTACACCATCGACTTCGCAGGCCGCACCGACCCTGCGCGACAGTCGCCCGCCGCTGCGCCCCTGCTGCTACGGCTCTACGCGATCGGCGGCGCGCGAATGTACTCCACCGACATCAGCGTGCGCAACACCGCCAACGCCGGCGTGGCCGAAGCCTCCGAGTTGTTCTTCGAGCCCATCATCGGAGCTCGCGCCGAACTCGAGATCTACGACCACTTCGTCATCGATCTGCAACTCTCGGGCGGCTACTGGGCCGACTCCGACCGCTCCGCTTCGTCGATCGACGTCGCCGTGGGATTCATGTACTTCCCCCACCCAAACGTCGGACTTCAGGTCGGCTGGCGACAACTCGCCTTCAACCTCTCCGACGGCGACGGTGCCGACGAGTTCGAGTTCCGCGGCACAATGGCCGGCCTCTACACAGGCATCGTCATTCGCTTCTGAGTGGTGGTGAGCTGCGCTTCGGTGCTCGCCCCCCCGCCCGACTTTCAGCCCCCACTCTCTGCCCAGTTCTGAGAGCACTTCGCCGTCCGAACAGCAGTTTGCCAATTACCGGACGTGAATCATCCGCGCGGATCGCTACCGCATTTGCATCCAATACCCGCAGAATCACGCGAGTATCCGCTCAGATTCAATCGAATCCCCACTTTCGGGGTCTCGCTCGCCATTTTTCCTTGCATCGACCGTAACTTGCCTATTGACCGGACCTTGCCATTCTGAGATACTCCTCAATGAGCGGGTCCGGCTGAGTCGCCATACGTCTCAGCCCTTCACAGAGTTCCCAAGGCGTACGCGGCTCCGCATCGCCGTGGGCAAATCACGTTGCGGCACGAGACGGCATGGGAACGGTCCCCCGGCCCGATCGACAGTTGAGCGAACGGAACGCCGTCGCTCGAGGAAGGTACAAGCGTTGGCCATGGCGACGATCACCAAGAAAGAACTCGTCGACCGCATCGCCAACAAGTGTGGGTGCAAGCGCACCGACGTGAAGCAGGTCATTCAGACCTTCCTCGACGAACTCATCGACGAACTCGGCAACGGTAACCGCTTGGAATTCAGGGATTTCGGCGTATTCGAGTGTAAAGAGCGGGCGTCACGAGTCGCTCAGAACCCAAAGACCCTCGAGCGTGTGACGGTCCCGCCAAGACGAACGGTCAAGTTCAAGGCCGGTCGATTGATGAAAGATCGGCTCGACCTCGCAACCGAATCCGCAGCGGCCCACGCTCATCAGATCGGGCAGCAACAGACCGAGCGACCGCAAGTCGTTGTCAAGGCTGGCCTCAACCCCAACGGCCGAGTACCCCAGCCAACCTCAGCCGATTCTCCTGATCCCAGCAAACGCTGAAGACTCCAAACGCCAAGACTCAGATCAGCCTCTGTAAGTAAAAGTTCCATCTGTACCGAGCACGGAATCAACCCGTGCTCGCTTCGTTTTTGCACTTCCAGCATCCCGCACCACCGCGCAACCCCTCACCATCGCCCGAGTTATCCACACGCCAACCGACAGTCCGAACCGCGCACCTTTGCGGACCCGTACCCGTCAGTGACTCCCCATCGACCGTCGCCGCAAGTCATTGTGACCAGAGTTCTTAGCACAACCTTCGCGCCAAAGAACGTGCAAGTTCCTCGTCCATTTACGATACTTCTGTCATGCGGGCGCTTCGCATCGATTTCCACGTTCACTCTCGGATCAGCCCCGACGGGTTAGACACGCCCGAGCGCCTCGTCGCCGCGGCCAAACGCGCTGGCCTGCATGGCATCG
>JBGSRG010000215.1:0-2598 GCA_041737685.1 Phycisphaerales bacterium
CTGGGTCTCGGACAGCAAGCAATCCGCCGAGACGCACCCAATTCGAGGTTTTGATTGCCTGCGAAACGTCGATAACTCCTGTAGAATCAGGCACTTCGGGCCCGTGGCGGAACGGCAGACGCAGCGGACTTAAAATCCGCGATCTCGAAAGGGATGTGTGGGTTCAACTCCCACCGGGCTCATTGCATTGCGCAACAACGAACAACCCGCCGGGAAAGGCCCCGGCGGGTTGCGAATGGACATTGAGTTCCGGCCAAACTGCCCGGATTATTCCTTCGAGTTGTCCACGTTTGCCTGGCGATTGCCGGGCTTGGTGTAGGGGCTCGAGGGCCGGGTAGTCTCGCTGTTCTGCCCCTTGTTGGCCTGGGTTTTGTTGTTCGTGCCCGGCGTGATCGAGGCGTGCTTCACGTTCCGGCCGTTCTTGTTGCCCTTGGCCACAAAAGCCGTCCGCTCCTCGGCCGAGAAGATGCCGTCTTGGTTCTTGTCGAACACCGCGATCATGCGGACCATGTTGGTCTGCCACTCGCGGACGGCGCTCTCGCGCTCGTTCTGGTCGAGTTGGCCGTCGGTGTTCGCGTCAAAGCGACGAACCATCGAGTTGAAGCGGGGGCTGCTCTGATTCGTCAGGCCGTCATACCAGGCCGCGGCCGACGTGCCCAGATGCTCGTTGACCTTGTTCCACTCTTCCACCGAGATCAGGCCGTTGGTGTTGCTGTCGATCGACTTGAACAGCTTGTTGAAGTGAACGGTGTCGGTCTCGATGTTCGCGGGCGTCACATTGGTGCGCGGCGAAACTTTGCCAACGTTCTTGCCGGTGCTGGGGTTCGACTTGCCCGAGGTCGTCTTGTTCGGGTTCGTCTTGGCGGGGTTGTTCTTGCCCGTCTCGGGGCCAACGCCAAGGGCGCTGCCCGCGAGCAGGCCAACGAGTGCGAGCGAAGAGAATGTCAAGGTCGAAAGCCGGTTCATCTGTGGACTCCTTGTCGGGGGGTATGGGTGCCCCCCATACAGCGGCCGGATCGGGCAGCAAGTTTGCGAGCGCCGAACCTCTAGGCAAGAGTTCGGGCGGAGCTTGACGGTTATGCGGTCTGTAACGCCAATTCGCGGTTACAATTGTCGATGCTGACCACCGCCAAAGGGCGTTTGGCGAGCAAGGCGGGGGCCTAGGACAAACACGTGGGAAGGAGAGCGGTGCGTGCAGCAGCTTCAAGTCTCGTTAGAAGATCAGGGCGACGTGACAGTGCTCAAACTCGAGGGCACGGCAAGCGCCATGAATGTGCAGCAACTCTCAGGTCCGCTGATGAAGTTGGCGGCTCGAAGACCGCCGAAAGTTGTCATCGACATGGCCCGTCTCGACTTCATCAGTTCGCTCCCCATCGGCGAATTGGTTTCCATGGCCCGCGCGGTGAAGCTCCACGGCGGGACCGTGAGGATTGCTGGGCCTAGGCCTGCGGTGCGAGAGATCTTGGACCACGTGAGGCTGGGTGAACTGATGCCGATTTTCGACTCGGTTGACCTTGCGTCCGAGCACCGCGCGGGTTGAGTGAACCCAACCGCAAGGCCGATCGTGCCGCGTCGCGAAGTTCGATCCGCGCCAGCAAACTTACCGCAGAATCGTCACCACGGGATCACGGTCCCGTCAATCTGCCGAAACGTTCCAGAGTCTCGCGGGCCGAGCCGCTTGCCGGTGGCGATCAACTTCGCTACTGACTCGGCGGGGTCGAGCGTTGCGTTGGCGCCGCCCATGTCAGTCCGGTTCCAGCCGGGATGAAACGCCACCAAGGTGAAGCCTTCTTGGGCTAGGTCCTTAGCTAGCCGGGCCGTAAGCATGTTCAAAGCCGCTTTGCTCGTGGAATAAGCGTAGGAGAAGCCCGCAGCCGCTGTAGCAATCGAGCCTAACTGCGAGGAGATGTTCCACACCGCCTTGTCCTTGCCCGCCCGAAGAGCGGGCAAAAGCGCCTGAAACACCAGAGCCGGGCCCACGACGTTCGTCGAAAACACGCTCTCAAAGTCGTTGGCGTTGAGCGACTCGATCGTTGAGTCTTCGGCCATCACACCCGCGTTGTTGATCAACAGGTCAAGCCCGCCGCGTGCCGTCACGTCGGTCGCCACCCGGGCGATCTGGTCTGGCTTGCAAACGTCGAGCCGCAGAAACTCGACCCCCAACTTCGAGAGCTCGGCGGGCGCATCCTTCGGGTTGCGCACCGTGGCGATGACCTCCGCACCGTTCGCTTTGAACTGCTTGGCAAACTCGTACCCCAAGCCCCTCGAGCCGCCTGTGACCAAGACGCGTTGTGCTGCCATTGGACTTGTTCCTTGATGAGTCTTTCAGTGCTATCCGTTGAACTCACCCCTCGTTGAACGGCTGAGTTGCCGAGTTGTATCGCTCACACACCGAGGTCCGATATTGCCCGACTTCGTCAGTGAATACCCGTTACGCGGACGCTGGGGTGTTGTTCTAGGACCGCTGGGCCTCCCATAACGGGAATAAATCTAAATCATTGTTAAGAAACGCCTTACAAACTTGAACCCCCAGAACTGGGTGGCATGATTGTTGGCTGTGATCACTCTCGCCAATGGGGGGGAGGAACACGGATATAC
>JBGSRG010000233.1:0-4600 GCA_041737685.1 Phycisphaerales bacterium
ACGGCGATGAGCAGCGAGAGTCCGACCGCCGCGACGGCGATCAGCAGCGCGAAGCGGCCCGCCGAGCGCGAGCCGAACCAGTTCAGAACGCCCAGCGCTGCGATGGTCAGCGCCGAGAGCATGACGGTGAGATGGTGCGGTACGCCGAAGTAGTGGAAGGCCTCGACCACGCTGATCGCCGCGGTGATGATGTAGCCGCCAACCAGCAGCGTTCCGCCGATGATGCTCAGCGGAACCGAGAGCGAGCGTGCCGATGCGTACACGCCGCCGCCGTCTGGAAAGCAGCGGCAGACCACGGTATACGCCCACGCCACGGCGATGAGAATCAGACTCATCGCGGCGAGGTAGTACGGGCTTGCGTGGCCCGTGTAGTAGAACGCCAAGCCGATGACGTAGAGCCGACTGGTGCCCCAATCGCCGAACAGCAGCGGCCCGGCGTGGAACCACTTCAAGTCGCGGGGTCGTTTGCTGGTAACAAGCATCGGGAGTGATGAGAAGCAAGAAGAGGTCAATCGGCCCAGAGTGCGGCTGCTGGTGCTGTGTCAGAATCGAAGCCGAGACCGGGCGGGGACGATCGATCGAGCGTGGCAGAATACGCGGTTGCGATGGGATCGAGAAATCGTGATCCGCTCCGCACGTGCGGATGTGGCTCAGGCCGGGCGGACACCTCGCTGAAACTGTTGCAGACGGTCGGCGTGCGTTTTGCGGGCGTTGTCGAGAATGTGCCGGGGAATCCTCCACAGGGCCTGCTCGTCGGTCACGGCAGCGCAGTGGTCGCTTAGACACTGGTAGAGCATCTTGAAGGCATCGCGAGGCTGGTGCATGTGCTCGAGGGCTTCGATCAGGTCTTGGCGCGACACGTCCTCTGCGAAGAGATCGAGAAGCCCGATGGGTTCGGTGCCCGCCGGGCGGCAGGCGCGCAAGCGGGCGTTGCACAGGTCATAGAGCATCGGCCCCGACCAAGTGAGGCGTTCGATGAGATTCTGCTTGTCGAGGCGTGCTTCGTGGAAAAACGCGGCGCTCTCGCGGAAGAGCGCGTGTCGCAACTCCATCGGCAGCAGCATCTTTATGCCCATGCCGGGGTGCTGCAGGAACTTGTTGTTGAACATCGGCCACACCACCGAGCGCATGCGATCGGGATCGCCGGAGATCAGGGTCGGCTCGTCCACTCGGTCGATGATGACAACGATGGACGCGTAGCCGAACCGCCGAAGCACGCGGCGTAGGCGTTCGAGCAGCGCGTATCGCTGATCGTCGCTGGACGAGACCGGTAGAACGGCGGGATCGATCAGCGCCGGATCGATCTGCCTGAGCGAGCGTGCATACGAAACGTCGGAGCGTGAGACGACCCGAATCTGTCGTCGTACGCGATGGCCCACGCGCAGATAGGCCAGCCGGTCCCAGATGGACCGCTTGGCGATCACGAGCAGATAGAGCAGCACCGACGCGATGGCCAGGTAGGCCCACACGTCCATCTTCGAGCTGAGTTTGTCCGTGGCCAGTTCATAGACAATCAGCGCTGCGGGCACAATCCAGCCAATGTACGCGAGTGCCGTCCAGACGTAGACCCGCGTTGGGAGTCGCAGCCGAAGCGCCCGGCGCAACCGTCCGGTGCGTTCCGCCGCTCCACCCCCACCCCCACCGCCACCGCCACCTTGACCAGGACCCGCCGCGGAGTCTGAGAGCGAGGAGGTTCCTTCTCGTCTGCCACTGATGCCGTTGATACCCGATGCTCCGGCGGCTGAGGCACCGGTTCCGCCCAAACTTCCATTCGCGGCCGATGAGGCGATCGAATCGACTGTGTTCGAGAGCGACGCGGCGAAGCCCGATCCGGCGCTCGCGCCGCCCCCGCCCTCGGGCCGGTCGTAGAGCGCTTGCAAGAGCAGCAGTTCTTGTCGAACACCGGCCTCTGCGCGTCGGATTGATCTGCGCGGCTCCGGCCCGAGGTCCATCGGGTCGTCGTCCTGGCGCTCTTTGAGCAAGGAGTCGACCAGGCGGGGCACGACGATTGCGAGCAGTGCGTCGATGTGATCGACAAGCCGGAACTTGGTCAACGCCTCTGCGGGATCGGGCTTGCGATCGTTGTCGACGCGTGCCACGAACCGATCCAAGATCGGGTTGAGGTCGTCATAGGCAACCAGCAAGCAGCGTGCGTCGGGTCGTTGTGCGTTGAACCTCGCGATGCGATCGGCGATCTGAATCCGTATGGCTGTTTTGCCGCTACCCCTTTCGCCAAAGACGATGCTCGTGGAGGGTCGATCGGGCTGGCCGATGATCTTCTCAAAGTCAGGGTGCGTCGCGGCGGGAATGACCACCGTTGTTCGCCCGCTGCCACCGGCACCGCCAGTGCCACTGCCGCCGTTGCTTGGGTCTTCGGCATCTTCGGAGCTGCCCGCACGCTCGGTTCGCGCATTGCCAACAGTCCCCGGCGTCGTTGGCCCGCGATCGTTGGTCATCGCCGCCGCCGCTTGCGAGCGCTGCTGGGCTCGAAGCGAGCCGTCGAGGCGCAGGAAGACCGGATCCTGCCGGGCCTCTTCGCCGCGGAACGGGTTCTCGTGAATCTTCCAGTGCTCGAAGAACGCGTTGAGGTTCATGAAAGCCTGAGGACGGAGGTGTGAGCCGGCGGAACACCCGAACCGGCAGCGTAGCGCGGATTGATTCGCCGACTCGCCTAGTGATCGACCCGAACGCCCAGCATCGGCGCCGCACGATCGAGAATCTTGTCCAGAGTCTTGTTGTCTTTGGCCTCAAGGTTCAGGCGCAGCAGCGGCTCGGTGTTGCTCTTTCGCACGTTGCACCACCAGCCCTGCGAGTCGAAGCAGTCGATCGTCACGCCGTCGAGTTCGTCGATCTTGCCCTTGGCCCCGAACTCGGCCTTCAACGCCGCGAGCGCCGCGTCCTTGTCCTCGATCTGAAAGTTGATCTCGCCCGACTGCGCATACCTGCGCATCGGCTGCACCAGTTGGCTCATGTGCTTGCCCGTCTGTCGCAGCACGCTGAGAACCACCGCCATGGCGATGGCGCCGGAGTCGGCGTTGAAGTTGTCGCGAAAGTAGAAGTGCCCGCTCAGTTCGCCGCCGAAGATGCCGCCCCTGTCGGCCAGGGCCTGCTTCATGAAAACGTGGCCAACGCGCGACCGAACCGGCACGCCGCCGTGCTTGAGGATTTCTTCCTGCACCGCCTTTGTCGAGCGAAGGTCGTAGACGATCGGCGATTTGGGCGCTTTCTTCAAGAACCACGGCACCAGCACTCCCGTCAACTGATCGCAGCCGACGATCTGCCCCTTGTCGTCCACGATCACGCAGCGATCGGCGTCGCCGTCAAAGCAGAAGCCCACGTCCGCCTTCTCGGCCTTCACCCTTTCCTGCAACTGTCGCAGGTTCGCCGGGACCAGCGGGTTGGGCTCGTGGGCAAACTCGCCTTTGCTGTTGTCGAAGTTCAATTCGACGATCTCCAGCCCCGCGATGGGTCCGAGCGCCGACTTTTTGCCGAAGATCAGCGGCACCATTGTGCCCGCCATGCCGTTCGAGGCGTCGATGACGACTCGGATGGGTTTGCCCGCCGGAAACTCGAGAAAGGAGCGAACGTGCTTGGCGTAAGGCTCCCACAGATTGCGCTGCTCGATCCGACCGCCGACGGGCTGCACTGTGGCCTTGTCGGCCATGGCGGCGTGCTTGCGAACATCAGCCAATCCGGTCGATTCGCCGACGGGCTTGGCTTTGCGCTTGGAAATCTTGAAACCGTTGTACTGCGGAGGGTTATGACTCGCGGTCGTCATTACGCCGCCTGCGCAGTCGAGGAAGTTGATAGCAAAGTAGATAAAGGAGGTGTCGACAAGCCCAACGTCAATGACATTCCCACCCTGGGCCGACACGCCCTGAACAAGGGCCTGCGCAAGCGAGGGCGAACTCAGCCGCATGTCTCGACCCACCACGATGTTGTGCATCATGGGCGAGGTTTCGCCAGCGGCCCGTGCGTCTGAGAGCAGGTACTTCGAAGAGCCGAAGCCGATCTGCCACGCCATCTTTTCGTCGAGCGGATCGGGATAGGTGCCGCGAACGTCGTAGGCCTTGAAAACCTTGCCGAGCATTAGGGTTCCTTCATGAGATGGGGCCGGGCGAGAGATGCTGAGGATTTTGGCGGGAGGCCGACTGGCACCTTCGATAACCGGTCATCGAAATGGGGATGGAATTGAAGCCTAGAGATGCTGCGCGCGAGAATCACGCGAAGTCGGTATGTGTTTGGTATGGCGACCTTGTGCGGCCCGTGCCTTTGGGTCGATACGAGCCCATTTCGCGCAGTTCATGCGCGTTGGCACTGATCGGCTACGGACAATTCACTGATCACGCTCCAGCCGGCTGCCATTGGCCTCGTTCTTCAAACCATTGATCTTATTCATGTTGCAACGGAATCATGCTTGCTTTCGTGCCTTGTGTGGTGAGAGCGGATATCCTGAAGCAAGGCGGGGTCTTTTCCCGGACGATGGATCGGTGCTTCTACCGGTTCTTTACAACAGTTCACCCTGCAAAGAGGAGCTACGCAATGGATACACGATCGTGGAAGAAGTCCCTGTTCGCCTCGCTGCTCGGCCTTGGCGTCG
>JBGSRG010000308.1:0-3206 GCA_041737685.1 Phycisphaerales bacterium
TGTTCTGGGCCGAGCCGTACTCGGGCACCCAGTACTTGGCCATCAAGAAGTTCTCGAAGCGGAGCATGTCGAGCAGCGGGACCGCGCTGATGGCCGCGGCGAAGAGGTCGGGCCTTTGGGTGAGGGCTGCGCCCGTGAGCAGGCCGCCGTTGGAGCCGCCGGAGATGGCGAGGCGTTCGGGGCGGGTGTAGCCGCGTTCGATGAGGTGCTGGGCCGCGGCGATGAAGTCGTCGAAGACGTTCTGCTTGTTGGCGAGCCTGCCCGAGTCATGCCAGTCTTTGCCAAACTCGCCGCCGCCGCGAAGATTGGGCAGGGCAAAGACGCCGCCCGCCTCAAACCACTGGAAGAGTGTGGCCGAGAAGAAGGGGGTTTCGGAGACGTTGAAACCGCCGTAGCCGTTGAGGATGGTGGGGTTGGAGCCGTCGAGTTTCAGGCCCTTGCGGTGAACGATGAACATGGGGACGCGGGTGCCGTCTTTGCTGGAGTACCACTCCTGCTTGACCTCAACGATGGAGGGGTTGACGGGCACCTCGGGGCGTTCCCACAGTTGCGGCTCGGCCTCGGGCTTGGCCAGGTCGACGCGGAAAATGGTTGAGGGATAGTTGAAACTGGTGAAACTGAGGAAGGCCTCGGTGCGGTCCTGATCGGTGGAGAGACCGGTGGAGCCGATGCCGGGGAGTCGGAGCGTGCCCTTGTTGGAACCATCAAGCCCGAAGAGGTCGATGGTGTTGGAGGCGTTGACCATGTACTGCACGGCGAGGATGCCCTTGGCCATGCTGACGCCCTCGATGACGGCGTCCTTGCGCTCGGGGACGACGGTGCGCCAGGTGCTGCGGTCGCTCGCGTTGTCCGAGGCAAGGTCAACGGCAACGACGCGGCCGTTGGGCGCGTCGTTGGTGGTCTGGAGATAGAGCGTGTTGTCGATGATGGTGCCGAAGGACTGGCTCTGATCGCCAACGATGATGGGGATGCGCTCGACGGTGCCGGTGGTTGCGAAAGCGGTGTGGTCAAAGGCCCAGAGGTCGTTGTTGCGGGTGTCGGTGGAGTAGCCGATGAGGCCCCAGCGACCGTCTTTGGAGAGCCCGCCCCAGGGGCCGTAGGTTGTGGCGAGCGCTTCGTTCTCGTCGGTGGTGAACTGGCGAACGACGAGCGGATCGGCGGAGATGTCGGTGCCGATCTTGTGGAAGCGGACCTGACCGGAGTAGGGGTTGCCGAGCACCGAGAGGTTGCGGTACATGAAGCCGCTGGCATCGGGGAGCCAATCGACGCCGGAGACCTTGTTGGGGATGGTGGTCTTGGTGTCCTTGCCGGACTGCACGTCGAGCACGCGCAGCACGGAGTTCTCATCGCCCGAGCGGTAGGTGCCGTAGGCGAGCAGATTGCCGTCGTGGCTGGGTTCGTACCACGAGACGGTGACTAGGCCGCGGTCATCGAGGGTGTTCGGGTCGAGTAGCAGGCGGGGCTTGCCGCCGAAGCCTTCGCGGACGAAGATGCGGGCCTGATTCTCGCTGCCTTCGCGCTTTGAATAGAAGTAGCGACCGCCGGTGGTGGCACCGGCCATGCGTGGTGAGGAGATGGCGCCGACTTCCATGAGTTCGCGCAGGCGTGCTTCGACCTTGGCCCGGCCGGGCAGGTTGTCGAGGACCGCGCGGGTGTAGGCGTTCTGTGCGTCGGTCCACGCGGCGACCTCGTCGGTGACTGCGCCCATCTTGGTCGCGTCGGCGTTGTCGCCTTCGAGCCAGCGGTAAGGATCAACGATGGCGACACCGAAGTAGGTGTCCTTGGCGTTGTCGGTGCGGGTGGATGGCAGCTGCGGTGTGCGTGCTGCGGTGGGAGTGGCGGCGGGCTTGTTGCTGGCGCTGAGTGTGGGGAGGGGGGTGTTGGTGATGTCCTGGATCGAGACGGACTTGGAGGCGGGACCGGAAGCGGGACCGGAAGCGGGTTGTGTTTGCGCGGTCTGGGTGGAAGCGGGTGAGCGGGTGCTGGCGCTGGACTGTTTGGAAGTCGAGGTGGTGCTGCTCTCGCACGAGACTGCGCTGGCGAGCAAGCCAAGACCGAACGCGACGGCCGCGCTGGCGCAGAGGATGCGCTTGGCCGAGCGGCGGTCAGCGGATGGATGATGGCAAGGGGCGGAGGGTGAGCTGGCGTTCATGTGGGCGAGTTCCTGGTGGCGATTGGTTGCCGGTGAGGATGATGATACCTGCGGGAAGGGCTTTGGTTGAGGGTGTGTGGGGGGAAGCGGGGGCGGACGGGGGGGGGCGGGGCGTGAAGAAGGAACGCAGAGGACGCGGAGTGCTCAGAGGGGCTCAGAGAGAGGCAGAAGGCCGACGTGAACTCGAAGACGCGAAGTCCGTGCAGGGGTTCGAACGCGAAGCGGCGAAGTCCGTGCAGGGGTTCGAACGCGAAGCGGCGAAGTCCGTGCAGGGGTTGAACGCGAAGACGCGAAGAACGCGAAGGAAAGCGGGAGCGAGGCGGGCGCACTGACCTCCAGCACACTGGCATTTCAACACAGAGGTTGTGGAGGTTGGGGAGGTTGGGGAGCGACACGGAGAAGAGCGAAGGCGGGTCGGGGACACCCCTTTCTGGGCACATCTCACACGGGATTCGCCCGATCGCGCTGCCGAAACCACCCATGCCGGGGAGGAATCCGAACTGAAATGGAGCGTTTGAGGGCTGAAATGCTCTGCTCGTGGGCTGTAACGGAGCAATTGCGGGCCGAAACGGACTATTTCAGGGCTGAAATGCTCTGCTCATGGGCCGAAACTGAGCATTCATGGGCTGAAATGCTCTGCTCGTGGGCTGAAATGGTGCATTCGTGGGCTGAAATGCTCCGCTGCGTCCATGAGAAGGAGCGTTGCATCCACGCAAAACTCCGTTGCGTCCACGCAAACTCCTCAAACCGGACAAACGAGCGTTCTGCGTCCACGCAGCGGACCGTTTCGTCCATGCGAAGGAGAATTGCGTCCACGAAACGCTCACAAACCTCATGAAAGCGGGTTCTGCGTCCATGCAGCAGACTGTTTCAGGGACGCGGCGGACTCGCACAGCGCGTGAAGAAGGAACGCAGAGGACGCAAAGTGCTCAGAGGGGCTCGGAGAGAGACAGAAGGCAGATGTGAACGCGAAGACGCGCCCCACCCACCCCAAGCCCGCGAAAAATGGCGGGAGCGAGCGGATCAGGAATGAAGCGGGACAGCACCACCGTCG
>JBGSRG010000312.1:0-2330 GCA_041737685.1 Phycisphaerales bacterium
CGCCAACGGCACGCAGGACCTGGTGGTCAGCAATCGCGGCAGCAACAGCGTCTCGGTGCTTCAGGGCAACGGCAACGGCACGTTCCAGGCCGCGGTTCAGACCGCAGTCGGCACTGGCCCCAGTTCGGTCGCCATCGGTGCCATGAACGCCGACGCCGCGCCGGACCTGGTCGTGACCAACGCTCTGGGCAGCACCGTCTCGGTGCTTCTTGGCAACGGCAACGGCACGTTTCAGTCGCCGCTGAGCGCTAGCACCGGCCAAGGCCCAACGGCAGCGCTCATTCGCCCGCTCGGTACCGGCAGCGTGAACGACGTTGCCGTCGCCAACCTCACCAGCGGCGGCATCTCCGTGCTGACCGGCAACGGCGATGGCACACTTCAGACCGCGGCCAACTACTCGACCGCGTCAGTCTTTATCAACTCCATCCGCCGAACGGCCGTGTGGCGCAACGGCGTGCAGTCCATCATCGATCCCTACTTTCAGGCCAAGGACAACGCCGCGGTCAACGGCCCAGGCACCATGCTCGCGCAGGGTGCCTCCACCGCGTTCGTCGCCAACACGTTCCCGTGTGTCACGGGCGTGCGGCTGGTTCGATGGACACTGCAGGGCAGCGACTGGGTGCCCGAGAATCTGGGCAAGCCCGCCGATCTCATCGTCGATCCTGACACCGGCGCAACAATGCCCTTCGGCAACCTCTGGGCCAACGGCATCAGCGACGACGGCAACACCATTGTCGGTGTGGTCGAGTATGGCCCTCCGCCGCCAACGCTCGGCGGACTCCGCCGGCCCTTCATCTGGCGACCGACGATCAACGGCGGCGTGCCGATGGACCTCGCGGCATACCTCGACACCATCGACGGTCCGGGCGATCCGCTTCTTCCCGCTGGACTCGACCTGCTCTTCACGCCCGGCGTGAGCGCCGACGGCAACGCCATCCTCGTCACAACGTTTGATGGCCGAAACACCTGCCTCAGCCCAGTGCAAAGCCTCGCCTCGTTCCACGCGGGCATCATCTATCTCGACGGCTCGACCATCTCCTGCGAGCCGCCTCGCATCGGCGTCGGCCCCGAGAGTTGGACCGAAGCCGGCGACGGACCCTTCGGCGTGTCGCTCAACGTGCTCGCCGCCGGCAGCTGGCCGCTGAACTTTCAGTGGCAACGCGAGGACCAGAACACGCCGGGCATGTGGAACGACCTCAGCGATACCTGCTCAAACTTTGACAACAGCAACTGGGACTACGAGGGCACGCACACCCGCCAGATCCGCATCGGCCAGCACTTTGGCGGTGGCGGTCGCGGCGGCCGATACCGCGTGGTCGTCTCCAACTCCTGCGGATCCGTCACGAGCGAGCCCGCCACCGTCACGTTCAACGTCGGCGGCTGCTGCTTCTTTGGCTTCTGTGAACCCATGACCTACGAGTCCGACTGTGTCAATCTCTTCGGCGGTGTCTGGGGCGGCGCTGGCTCGGTCTGCGGACCCTTCGGCGAATGCCCGGCAGATCCTTGCCCCGGTGATTACGACAACAGCGGCAGCGTTGATCTGCTCGACCTGCTCGCCTTCAACGGCGACTGGTCAAGCAATCTGGGCCAGATCGTCAACCCCGGCACCAGCGGCGACTACGACAACAGCGGCAGCGTCGATCTGCTCGACCTGCTCGCCTTCAACGGCGATTGGTCAAGCAACCTCGGCCTGGCCTGCCCGTGAGCGTGTCCGCATCCCCCGGCGTGAGAGCCAACCGCGAACCGCTTGCGTGCTGACGACCCGGTCTCTTCTTCCACACCTCACGCACGGCCATGACCGCCTTACGTGAGTCTAAACTCCCTGTTCGATGAAGCCCGTCGCGACGTTCGCGGCGGGCTTTGTCTTTTGATACCGCAAAGCCGCGTGCTTCCACGCCCCGCTTCACAATCAATCGTGCCTAGCGCCTCTGGCCCTGTGCCGTGTGCCTTCCCCCCCAAAGACACCATCTGCACGCTGCATCCGCTCCTCTTCCTCCTCGCTCACCATCCCTGCTTGCTTTGCCATTGCACACCGCCGGCCCCTAGGCTTGTGACCGACGCGGTTTAGCCCCCCCGACTAACCACTCTTCACCTACGTCCTCGCCAGCATCGGGCCAAAGAGCCAGACGCCAACGCCCTGAAACCAGCCTCTGACGCCCTACTCCGCAACGACGTTTCGCCCTCGTCTCAAGCGTCAACTCGGCACTTGTTTGGGCCGATAGACACCTTGCGGATCGGCCTTCCCAGCCCCGCCCTCGCAGCACAGCCTCAAAAACTCTCCGCCCGCCACGCTCAACACTCGACCGATCCTCGACAAGGAACTCGCAAAC
>JBGSRG010000370.1:0-14305 GCA_041737685.1 Phycisphaerales bacterium
GGCGAGGAGGCCAACGCCGCCAGTGGCGATGGCACCGACGGCGGTGAAGCCCAGGACCAAGGCGCCGACTGCGCCGCCGAATCCAGCGCCGATGGCCGCGCCCTCAGCCGCCTTGGACTTGGTCTCGATGCCGAAGTCCTCCTTGCGGTACTTGTCCGGTGCCATGACGCTGATATCCGCAGCGGGAACGCCGTGGGACTCAAGGGAACGTACGGCCGCAGCGGCTGAGGCGGGTGACTCAAAGAGTCCGGTGATAACGCTCATGTGTGTGCTCCTGTAAGAGATGATGCCAAATGGGAACAGTGAGATGCTTGGAGATAGCGAGAAGGGGCGTGAGGCCGCGGCGGCCTACTTACTCTGGCAGCGGTGGCAGAACTCGTCGATCTCGCGTTCGGCGATTTCCTTGGTCTTGCCGTAGGCTGACTGGAGTTTGCCCGAGAGCTGCTCGCGTTTGCCGTTGATGACGTCGAGGTCGTCGTCGGTGAGTTTGCCCCACTGCTCCCGGACCTTGCCGCGAAACTGTGTCCAATTGCCTTCGATGCGGTCCCAGTTCATTGTGCGTCTCCTTTGCGTGACGGGGAGTAACACGCGAGGGTTTGCGTGGTCGAGCGCGGCACCGACCCTCGATGCGCGACCGCTGAACCAACACACAGAGGATTGCGCGCTCGTGTGCGATGATGGTGAAAGGCCGATAAAGATGAGTTCACATTGCAGAGCTCGGATCCTGCACGAACCAGCGTCAATCGGCTTTACGCGTCGCTGTGCGCTCTCTCGCTTAGTGACGCATTCGAAAGAATGTTGGCGCCACTCACTCGCACGTGCGTCGGAGTGGGCTCACGAGCGTCCAGAGTTCAGCCCTTGCCAGAACGCAGAGCCAATCAATCCGTCATTGCGACGTCGCTCGACTCCGTCGGATCGATCCCACGCAACGGCAGCGAAACGATGAACCGACACCCGGCCTTGGGCAGATTCTCAGCCACGATGCTGCCGGCGTGCATCTCGGCGATGCCCAGAGCGATCGTGAGTCCCAGTCCGTGCCCGCGGCCCTTCATGGGTTGGTTTGAGGCCTGAGAGAAGCGATCAAAGATCAAGTTGATTCGATCGGGCGGGATTCCGGGGCCTTCGTCGGCGATGACAAGTTTGACCGTATCGAAATGTTCAGACCTCGACTGATCGGTCTCGGATTGTTCTTCGTTGCGGCTTCGCGTGCCAGCGATCGCCCTGATGCGCACCGTGCCGCCGTTCGGGCTGAAGCGGATGGCGTTCCGCACCAGGTTGTTGAGCATGGTTCGCAGCAGCTCCGGTTCGCCCGAGACGGCGAGGTCGAGCGTTGAGTCATCGGCGAGCAACTCCGGTTGAATCGTCACGTGATGCTGCTCGGCCATGCGAACGCAGTCGTCCAGACTATCCATGATCAGGTCGTTCACACCGTAGGCACTGAACCGGACCAGACCCTTGCCATCTTGGATGCGTGTGAGCGTGAGGAAGCTCTCGACGAGCCTGCCAAGCTTGGACATTTCCTCTTCGACACTGTCGATGAAACGCTCAACGGGCTGAGGGAGCCCGCGCCGGTCGAGAACCTGCGCTTCGGTGAGCATCACGGCGATGGGCGTCTTGATCTCGTGCGAGACGTTCGAGATGAAGCGGTCTTGGGCTGCAAAGCGATCTCGCACGCGGGCGCGGGCCAGGTCGAGTTCTTCAGCGAGTCTCATCACTTCGGATGAGCCACCCACGGAGTCGACCGCGAGCGATGTCGTGCTGGCATCGGGCATCAGGTTTGAGGCAAGCCGGCGCAAGCGCTCGAAGGGTGCCACGGCGATGCTGGCTATGAACCAGCCGCTGATGCCGGCGGCGATGACGCCGACGAGCAGCAGAACGATGAAGACGCTGCGAAGGTATCGCACCTGGTCGTCGACAAAGCTGTCGGTCACTGCCAGAGCAATGGCGTAGGTGTTGCCATCGCTCCCCCGCATGGTTGTGGTCACAATCCGCGTTGGAGTTTCCGACTCAGATCGAGGCCAGATCGCGCCGGGCTCGAGTTTCACGACGAACGGAGAATCGCTGGCGAGAACGCGATGAAGATTGATCGTCGCCGCGTCGAGACGTTCTGGACCTGTTGAGGCCAGCGACTGGCCGCTCGAATCGAACACCTCGATCATGAAGCGCTCGCCGATGAACTGTCGCGTGAGTTCCGACGAGACACCGGCCAATCGCTGGGCGATGTTGTCGGGCACGTACGGACGAAGTTCAGCGGCGATCATTCGGCTCCGCCTGATGCGGCGCTCATTGGTGGCTTGCTCGATGGCGGAGGTTTGATAGAGCCAGAAGACGAGCTCGGTGGAGAAGATCACCAGCGTGTTGATAAGAACTACCCAGAGCGTTAGGCGCAGACGCATGGAGAGTCGGCTTGTCGAGAGCGTGAAGGCGCGCCTCTTGGCGGTGGCCGCGGCACGATCGATGGCGATCTCCTCGGGCGTAGCGAGTAAAGCCGGCCTGCGGTGGAGGGCGTGATCTTCCCAACGCTCGTGCGGCACGTCGTTGGCTGCGCTGGGCCTGCTTACGCCGGACTTCGCTGTGCCGGGCTGGTGAGTGCCGGGCTGACCCGCCGCGGTGTTGATCCGTGCATCGTTCACCCGTCCGTTCTTAGCCCGTCCGTCCTCTGTCGGCCTCTCGTCTGGCTGTGCTTTCGGCATGGCCTCAGTCCATCACGCCGAACCGGTACCCCGCGTTCTTCACGGTGTGAATCAACTCTCGCGGGTGGCCACGGTCCAACTTCTTGCGAAGCGCCGCGATGTAGACGTCGATGACGTTGCTCGACGGGTCGAAGTTCATGTCCCAGACGTGCTCAGCGATCTGGGTTCGCGAGAGCACCCGGTTGGGGTTTCGCATCAGGTACTCGAGCAGAGCGAACTCTTTGTTTGAGAGATCGACCTCGGTCTCGGCGCGCGTTGCGCGCCGGGAATAGAGATCGAGGTTCATGTCGTCGCAAGTCAGCGTGCGGCCCTCGCTGGCTTCGCCGCGTCGGAGCAGCGCCCGCAGTCGAGCCAAGAGTTCCTCGAAGTTGAAGGGCTTGGTGATGTAGTCGTCGGCACCCGCGTCGAGACCCAACACCTTGTTGTCGACGCCCGAGAGAGCGGTCAGCATAAGAATGGGTGTTTTGACACAGCGCCTTCGGAGATTGCGACAAACCTCGACGCCGTCGCGATCGGGCAGCATCAAGTCAAGAAGAATGGCGTCGTACTCCTGGCTCGCGCCCATGTCCTCACCTTCGAAGCCGGTGTGGCAGGTGTCGGCGGCGTATCCGTTCTCGCGCAGGCCTGCTTGCAAGGCGGCGGCCATCTTTGGGTTGTCTTCAACAATGAGTACACGCATGGGTGCAACTCCTTCGAATCGGCCGCTGGGACCTGCGGTGTGCGACAGCCACCCAGATCTTCTCGGCAATCGATTGTATGCGTTGAACTCGGAAGCCAAGGAACTGTGGCGCCGTGGTCGCAGAATGAAGGCGATTTCACCCGGTGTAAGTGTTGGCTTCACTGGCTGGGTAGAGAGTTTCATTGTTCAAGTTGCGGGTGTCTTTGCAAGCGTTGCGGACCACCGGCTTCACGTGCTTCACGGAGTTTCAAGAATGGAAGTTTCAGCGAACAATGCTTTCGGGTCGCATAGTGAGATCTGTCAGTCCAACGGCGGGTTGATTGGTCATGGGTCTTCGCCGCAGTTCATCGGTCGTCGGATCTCGAGAGCGCTCGGATTCGTCGGCGGAGTGGCCGTTGTCGCCGCGCTTTGGGGCTGCAACACGACAGAGGGCCTTGGCAAGGACATCGAGAGCGCTGGCGATGGGATCAAGGACGCCGCGAATGATGCCAAGAACTGAAACGAGAAGATGAGAAGCGATTCATCGATTGCTCGTCGGGAAATTCACGCGCACCTGACACCATCAGTCATGTGTCCGATGAGATCTGAATCAAGTCTTGGTGAGCAAGCCCGTAGGCAAGCCACCACAACGCAAGGAGCAGCATCATGCTAGGTTGGGCTGTTACATTCTTCATCGTCGCGATCATCGCGGCGGTCTTCGGCTTCGGCGGCATCGCCGCGGGTGCCGCTTCGATCGCCAAGATTCTCTTCTTCGTCTTCTTGGTGTTGTTCGTCCTGTCGCTGATCTTCGGGTTGACGAGGCGCGGCGGCAAGTCGATCAAACTCTGACGCGCAGTGACGCCGACGTGTTGGCGATGATGCGCCGGCGTTGGCCCGCACCAGCGGTCCAGCAGATGCGAGTGCTGGATTGAGCCAAGGCCGGTCCGGCATCGGATCGAAATCGAGTCGTTCAGTTTCCAAACAAGCCAATCAGAAACCCTTTCAGGAGCACATCCATGAGCACAATGAGTTCAAGCGGATCACACACCAACGACAGCAAGCGCCACGACTTCTCGCCCAAGGCGGGAATGGCCGAGATCAAGAGCGATCTGGGTCAGGTCAGACAGGACCTGGGTAAGTTGAAGGATGACACTGTCGCGACGGTGTCGAGCGCAGCGCATTCGGCGGTGGAATCCGCAAAGCAGGGAGTCGATGTCGCGAAGGATTACGCTGATCAGGCGGGCGACCATCTCCGCGATGGGTACGACTCGATGTGCTCGTTCGTGAAAGAGCGCCCCGCCGCGTCGATTCTGATCGCCCTTGGCGTCGGCGCTATCGCCGCTCGCCTTATCTCTTGGCGGAAGTAAGCGACGCATGTTCGAGAGCATCTCCAATGCTGTGAGCGCGGCCACCGGCCTGCTCGAGGCGAAAGCACAACTGGTTGTGCACGACCTCGAGCGGGCCGGCACCGGCCTGATCGTCAAGGCCGCGTTCGCACTCGTCATTCTCGCGGGCGCCGGCCTGCTTGTTGCGGCGATCACGCTGCTGATCGCTGTCGAACTTGGGTCGCCCGCAGCCCTTGCGATCGTGGGCGGACTGTTGTGCTTTGCCGGTGCGATCGGACTGTGGCGGATGGCTTCCCCGTCGAGCAAAGCCCACAAGCAGGGACGGGAAGGACTGACGGGCGTAGATCACGTGCCGACACGTGAAGAGCTGAAGCGACGAGCGTTGAAGGCCGACGTCGAGCTGCGTGAGGCGCTCTCGCCGAAGGACGATTCCAAGCGGGGCTCTGACGGCGGCGCTTCACCGTCGAGCGATGCGTCCATTCTGCCGGGCTGGATTCGCACGGCGGTCGAGAATCCCGAGGCGGTGGCGAGCGGTGCGTTTGCGTTGTTGAGCGTGCTCGGACCGGGTCGAGTGGTACGCACGATCAGCAAGGCCGCATCGTTCGCGGCGATCGCGGCTTCGTTGAAGAAGGTCATCACTGAGGCTTCTGAGAAGACGCACCAGAACGGCACCGCGGGCGTGAATGGCCAGACAAGTACTACGTCTGTTTCGTCCGGAACTCACTGATCGAACGGCGGGTGCAGGGCACGGCGGGGCGGACATGAGGGTACGGCTGCCCGATCAGAGAAGTTCCTTTCACTTCAGCTGTAGAGCGGTAAGCGGCTCGCCGTCGGTGCGGATCAAACCATGGCGCGGGTAGTCAAGGTCGACAATCACCCAGATGGTCGCGGCGATGAGCAGCGCAAAGACGGTGGTGAGGGGTTGATGGCGACCGCCAGCGATCCCATCGCCGTAGCCTGCGGTCCCGACACCGATCATCGCACACGTAACAAGCAGCACGAGGCCGGTCATTGGCAGATGTCTGCGAGAGATGGCGCTGCGCACGCTGTGGAGATCAATGACTTCATTCACGGGCGGCAGAACAGCCATCACCACTCCAGGCTTGGCGCTCACGCCCGCGACGGCGGCTGACCAGATCGCCGTGTGGGTCTATTCCATTTCCGCGGTCAAGTGCTCCGCGGCCGCAATGCTTGTGGCCTGCGCCGAGAGCAACTGTTGTCGCTGACTCGTGTAAGTCTTCAGCGCGGTACGGAGTTGATCGCGGCTTGGCTCTTCGAGCAGATCGGCTCGCAAAAAAGCGGTGCCGATCGCGTTGGCCTCGCGAACGATCAGTTGCTGTCGTTCGTGAAAGCGAGATGCGACGATCGAGAAACTGAAGCCGAGCAGCAGGGCCAAGAGCCCGAGCATCGCGGCCAGAAGCGTGCCGAGTTGCGGGTTGATGACGCGCTCACTTTGCGATCGACTCGCTCGCCGGCCCAAAGCCCGACCAACCGCGGCGGCGATCGGGAATCCCGTGGCGATAGCAGCTGCGACAGCGATATCCGGCAGAGCCGCGAGCATTCCGGCAACTCCTGAGTGATTGGTTGAATCAGCAAACCGAGCTCTGGGCGAGCATCGTGCGATGCGCGGAGGCGCTTGTGCAGCCGCCGCGATGGAGTGGTGCGGCGGTACCGAGCGCGGTGGGAAGCGAGATGACCGCTACTTGCGCTTCATGATCAAGTCGCGTTGCTTGTTGTACTCCTTCTCGGTCACGAGGCCCTTTTCGCGTGCGTCCTCAAGGTCCTGGAGTTCGCGACCAACCGTGGTGCCGTGAGCCTCAACCTTGGCGGTGCTTGAACAGCCGATGAGGGATGGGAGGATGAGGACCGAGCAGGACAAGGCCGCAAGGGCCGACGTGATTGTGCGGAAGGTGGAAGTTTGGGAACCGCGGCGCATTGAAAGGGTCTCCGGTGATAAACGTTGTTTCATGGGATTGGTTGTGGCGTTGCGGGCTTGAAGGTGGAGAGAATACCCCCAACACGGGGTCGAAGAATTGTGGGCAGTTCAAGGCCACGGGGACTCGCGGGACGGATGCGGTCGAACGCTTCGTTTCAGCGACCACGCATGAGCGGGGGGACATGATCGCGGGCCGGACCAAACAAAATCCGATCAATCTCGCCGGGTGGACATCGTGCTTGCGTGCGAAGCGCCTGCTGCGAGCGCAACACCCCAGACAAGCGAATCAACTTGGGCTTGAGCGGGTACACTCGCGCGGCCGATAGGAAACGCGATGGGAAGTCTGGTTCGCAACTTCGCGATTGTACTTCTGCTCTGCGGACAGTTGGCCGTTGCGCTTCTACCGGCCCGGCAGCTCTGTGTGCCACTTGCGGGTGGCTGCGAGAGTGGCCACACGCACGGACCCGCAACGGGCGGTTGCGGCACGTCATGCGAACGATCGAATAGTCATCGTCACGGACTCGGGCACGATGGAGTTTCTTCGCATGGCAAGCATGCGGGAGTGCACCATCACCACCAACATCAGCAAAGTCACCGGCACGCGCAAACACCGACCGTGCACACTTGTTTGGTAGAGGTCGCGTCTGGCTCAGACCACGAACAATCGTGCGATCTGATGCTGCAACCGGTCGAGTGCTGCTGTCACTTTCACGTCCCGATTCCTTACGACCAGCCGTTGCCCAATCGGGATCGACCGCTGCCTGAGTCGTCAGGCAATGCAGCATCCGTTTGTTTTGGTCACGGCGTTGCGTTGGCGACACTCGCCGTTGCGCGCACGCCGCGATGTCGGGGGTGCTCGCGATTCTGTGCGGGCTTGCTCGAGCATGAGCGATCGCTGCGCGCCACGCGCTTGTTGATCTAGTTCGTAAGCAATCGGATCCCCTGCTCTCGATCGTCGAGCGCACGGAAGTGCCCGCTTGCACGGTCGCGAACCCGCGGTTTGCGCGATCGGACAGATCAACTCCTCAACCTGTGTCGCTTCTTTTCGTGATCCACGGCTCTGGTCGCTCGCGCCCGGCGCGTCGCCGAGACTCTTGCGAACTTACCCATTCTCCGGGAGTCGGGATGTCCTCGATCCTTATCAGAACTTCGCACCTTCTATCGTGTCGCCGCGCTGCCTCTTTCGGAAGCACGCTTGGCTTGGCCGCTGCGCTGGCTGGCTGTCAGTCTTATGAGCCTGCGCCGCTGGACCTTGCTGCACATCGCGACGCGTTCATGGAGCGGTCGAGTGCTGTCGCACTCGTCCAAGCTGGGAGTCTTGCGCAAACTGAAGGGTTGCCAACGGCGGAAGCGCCCACACAAACGACAGCGACTCAAGAATCAGTACAGGGTCGCGATGCCTCATTGAACGAACCAAGCCCGCCGGCGTTCGATCTCGCCGACGGCGCGACGCGCGAAGAGGCAATCGCCGTAGCGACGGTCTTCAACGCCGACCTTCGCATCGCCCGGCTCAAGGCTGGTGTTGAGCGGGCCCGTGCCGACAACGCCGGTCTGTGGCAGGACCCCACCATCGGTGTAGATCTGACGCGAATCGTGGAGAGCGTCGCCAACCCGTGGAAACTCGCCGCATCGGTCGGCCTCACAATACCCATCTCGGGACGGTTGGAGATAGAGAAGCAGCGTGCGAGTCTGTCACACTCGGCAGAACTCGCACGTGTCGCAGAAGCTGAGTGGCGTTTGCGACACGGGCTGAGCGCCGAGTGGGCTCGACTCGCAGCCGTGCGGGCGCAGATCGACGCGTCGAGTGAGTATCTCGAGAGGACCGATGGCTTCCTGAGTCTGGTCGAACGGCTGCAGGCCGCCGGCGAGGTCGCTCGCACCGAGGCACGGCTCTTTCGCATCGTGCGAACCAGCGAGCGTGCCGAACTGCAGGCGCTTGAAGCAAAGGCGGCCGAATCTCGCCGGGCAGTGTTGCAGATGATGGGATTGTGGGCTGGGTCGCCGCTGCGTTTGCTGGCGGACGAGGCCCCAGGTTACGCAGAACAAGTCACGGCGGAACGCTCAACCGCTGGTAGTCTGGCCGATCAGAGTCTGTCGCCAGACGTGCCAGACTTCGCAACCGAAGCCGCAGCGGACATCGAGCATCGCAGCCCGCTCATGCTGGTGGCAAGAACCGAGTATGAGGTCGCCGAGAAGCAACTGGAACTTCGCATCCGTGAGCAGTACCCGGATCTCAGCATCGGTCCGGGCTATGGACGCGAGGACGGGAACAACGAGGTGCTGCTCGGGCTCAGCCTGCCGATCCCGGTGCTCAACGCCAATCGCCAAGCGATCGCCGAGGCCCGCGCCTTGCGAGAACTGGCAAAGGCGCAGGTTGAAACGACGCTCGAACAGTTGCTCTCGGAACTCGAAGCGGCAAGGAACCAGATCACGGCCGCGCGATCGCGTCGAGAGTTGTTCGAGCGAGAGAGCCTGCCGCTGCTCGCCGCGCAAGACGAAGATACGCGTCGCCTCGTTGAACTCGGCGAGATCAACACGCCGGTGATTCTGGAGAGCCTATCGCGCCAGCGCGAGGCTCGGCTGAACTGGATCGAATCTTGGCAGGATGAGCAGATCGCTCGGCTCAGGCTGCTTGAGATTCTTGGTCCCGCACCCTTACCAACGCAATCGCCAAGCTCCGCGCTCGGCTCGGAGACCGGATCATGATCTATCACCGCTTCGAACTGACGAATCCGCCTATAGAGCCCTCGCGAGCAGTGGCACAACAGCCTCGTGCGCTCGGCGTCGCTTTCGTTGCTGGGCTTCGCGGGAGCATGGCGCTCGCTCTCTGTGCGTGCGTGCTCACGCTCAACGCGGGCTGCCGAGACGATAGCGATGGCGCGAAGCAGCCGGCTGATGCAGGAGACGCATCGTCCGGTGCTTTCGCCGAGAGTTCGGCAGCGCCCGCGCCCACCAACAGGGTTGATATTCCACAAGCGGTGCGCAAGAACTTGGGAGTCACCTTCGCCGCGGCCGAGTATCGGCCGGTTGCGTCAACGCTGCGCGTTCCTGGACGGTTTGAACTTATCCCAACAGCGCGGCGTGAGTATCTCAGCCCACTCTCGGGACGGATCGAACCGCTGGTCGAGCAGTACCAGACTGTCCGCGCCGGAGATCCGCTCTATCGATTGCGTTCGGCGGACTGGCTCGATTTGCAGTCGCGCATCGCATCCATCGTCGCCAAAGTCGAGTCGATGGGACCGATCCGCGAAGCACACTCGATTCACGAGCAGAGCCTCGCCTCGAAACTGACGATCTGGCAGGAACGGCTCGCGCAGCTCGACGCACTGCGGGAAGCTGGCGGCGGTGTTGCGGCGCAGCACATCGAGGCCCGTTCCAATCTCAACGGCACGCAGGCAGAACTGGCAGAAGTGATCGAAATGGATGCGGAACTGCGCTCGCAAGAACAACAGGCCAGAGCCGAGTTGCGAGCGGCGCAGGCTCGGCAGCAACTGCTACTCGCACTCGCAGGCTGCACTCAACCCGAAGAGTCGCAACAGACCGCGTCTGAATTGGTGGTATGCGCCATCGCTCCCGGAGTTGTCGAGTCGATCGGATTCTCGCCCGGCGGCCTGGCGACCGAGAACAGTCTGGTGGTCTCGATCGTGAACCCCGATCAGGTTCGCTTCCGAGCCGTTGCGTTGCAGTCAGATCTGCACCAACTCCGGGCGGGCTTGTCGACGACGATCGTTCCCCCATTCACATCGGGTTCCACTTCGACAGACTCTCCGATGACGGGTCCGCTCAGCGTGGGGCTGACGGCCGACGCTGACGAACGCACCGTTGACTTGGTGGTGACGCCGGGCAAAGTTGCATCGTGGGCCCGTGCGGGCGTTTCGGCTCAACTCGAGATCATGCTCGCCGGCGGCAGCGAAGAACTAGCCATTCCGCTCGCAGCAGTCGTTCGAGACGGCACCGCGACAGTGATCTTCCGACGAGACCCCAACGACCCAGACAAGGCGATCCGCATGGAGGCAGATCTGGGCATCGCTGACGGTCGATGGGTCGTGGTATCCAGCGGGTTGCGAGAGGGCGACGAGGTCGTTGTTGCGGGTGCGTATCAACTCATGCTCGCGACCTCGGGCACGGCGGCCAAGGGCGGACACTTCCACTCGGACGGCACGTTCCACGAGGAGGGTCACTAAGCCATGCTCGCCAGACTGATCGCCTTCTCGCTCAAGCACTCGTCGCTCGTCATCGTCGGCGCGGGACTATTGCTGCTCATTGCCGGGCTGAAGGCCCGACAGATGCCGGTAGACGTATTCCCCGAACTCAACGCGCCGACTGTTGTCGTCATGACCGAGGCGGGCGGCCTCGCGGCCGATGAGGTCGAACTCAACGTGACCTTTCCTGTTGAGACAGCCGTCAACGGGTTGCCGGGCACGCGTCGTGTTCGTTCGGCCAGCGCGACGTCGCTTTCGATCGTCTGGATCGAGTTCGACTGGGGCACCGACATCTACCGCGCGCGGCAGTTGGTGTCCGAGCGTCTGAGCGCGGTGCGAGAGCAACTACCCCCAGACACGCACACCGAACTCACGCCGGTTACCAGCATCACCGGCGAGATCATGATCATGGCGTTGTCGTCGCCCGACGGCACCGCGTCGCCTCTGGAACTGAGGTCGTTCGCTGAGTTCGACCTTCGCAACAAGATCCTTGCTGTCCCGGGTGTGGCGCAGGTTGTAGCCATCGGCGGCGCACTGCCGCAGTATCAGATCAACGTTCGACAAGACCGACTGGCGCTCTACGGGCTGAGCATTTCTGAAGTGGTTGAGGCCGCACGCGGGGCGCACAGCACCGCGAGCGCTGGCTACATCCCCGACTGGCAGCATCAAGAACTGCCCATCCGCCAACTCGCTCGCGTCACGAGCGTCGATGACATCCGGCAGACACTCGTCAAGTACCACAACGGCGCGCCGGTGCGGATCGGCGATGTGGCCGATGTTGAACTGGGCGCAGCACCCAGACGAGGTACCGGCGCTGACGATGCGCTGCCGGCGGTTGTGCTCTCGGTGGCCAAGAGCCCGGGCACTAACACGCTCGATCTGACCGATCAGATCGATCGGGTGCTGGATCAGGTCGAGAAGGCAATGCCCTCGGGGATGATCCTCAACCGCGACCCCTTCCGGGCCGCCAGATTCATCGAACGATCCGTCCACAATGTTGTCAAGGTGCTCGTTGAGGCGAGCATCATCGTGGCCATCATTCTCATTCTGTTCCTGCTCAATGTGCGGGCCACCCTGGTCACGCTCACCGCGTTACCACTCTCTTTGGCTGTTGCGCTGCTGACGCTCTGGGCCTTGGGACTCTCGATCAACGTCATGACGCTCGGCGGCCTGGCGGTCGCGATCGGCGAACTGGTCGACGATGCGATCATCGACGTTGAGAACGTACTACGAAGGCTGGGCGAGAATGCCCGGCTGCCCATGAGCGATCGCAAGCCCGTTACGGAAGTCATCTACACCGCCAGCAACGAGATTCGTTCGTCGGTGGTGTTCGCAACGGTCATCATCTGCATCGTCTTTGTGCCGCTGCTCTTTCTGGGCGGCTTGGAAGGACGATTCTTCCAACCCTTGGGCATTTCCTACATCGTTTCCATCATGGCGTCGCTGGCGGTGGCTCTCACCGTTACGCCGGCGCTCTGCAAAGTCCTGTTCAAGCGGCAGGTGGCCCAAGGTCTGGACCGCGATCAAGTCAACGCAACCGCGGCCGACGACGTTCCGAACTCGCACGACAGCGACGTGCGCACGGGCGAATACGCTGGCGATCACGGCGGTCTGCTGGTGCGGTGGCTCAAGCGTCGATATGCGCCGCTGCTCGCCGCGTGTCTGCGAAATCGCCTGCCAGTGCTTGGATCAGTGCTGGCGCTCACGGTCGCAGCACTGCTGCTCGCCTCAACCTTCGGCACGTCGTTTCTGCCGACGTTCAAGGAGGGCACCTTCACGGTGTTTCTCCTTGCTCCGCCCGGCACCTCGCTGCAAGAGAGCAACCGGCTCGCGAGCGGGGTTGAGTCGCAACTGGTTGAGATTGAGGGCGTGCAGAGCGTGACGCGACGCACGGGCCGAGCCGAACGCGACGAACACGCCGAACCCGTGAGCAGTTCAGAGATCGAAGTCACCATGCGACCGGGCGTGAACCAAGATGAGGTCCGCGCGCAGATCGATGGCATCATCGCCAACGTGCCGGGCATCACCACTATGGTCGGTCAGCCGATCGAACATCGTCTGTCGCACGTGCTCTCGGGAACACCCGCGGCGATTGCCATCAGTGTCTTTGGGGACGACCTGAGCGTGCTGCGGACACTCGCGAAGTCGATCGAAAGGGAACTCAAAGCGCTGCCTGGCACACGAGACGTCGCCGCCAATCGTGAGGTGCTGATCACCTCGCTTCCCATCCGATACCGCTCGCAAGACCTGGCCGCGGCGGGGCTTTCGCCCGCCGAAGCGGCGAGGCAGGTCAGCCAAGCGCTCTATGGCGAAACCGTTGCCGAAGTGAACCAGGGCGTGCGCCGGTATGAAATGGTGGTCCGACTCACCGAGGCCGAACGCGAGCGAATCGAACAGATCATGGACCTTCGACTGCACGGCATGGGCGGCGGCACGGTGCGACTGCGAGAAGTGGCCGACATTGGCCCGGAGCGAACAAGCAACCTCATCACGCGAGAGAATGCGCAGCGAAAGGCCGTGGTATCGACCAACATCGCCGACGGGTACAACCTGGGCCAACTGGTTGAGCAGGTGCGAGAGCGTGTCGATCCGATCGTTCACCGTGCTGGCTACACCGTTCACTACGGCGGCCAGTTTGAGGCGCAACAGTCGGCCAGCAAGACCATCTACACCATGGGCCTGGGGGTGGCTCTGGTCATGTTTCTGCTGCTGCAACTCTCGACCGGCAAGGCGCGGGTGGCGGCACTGGTGATGCTCAACTTGCCTTTGGCGCTCATCGGCGGCGTCGCGGCGATCTATCTCACCGAATCTCCCTCTCTCTTGGACAACTCGTTCGCGTTGTTCGGGCTTGGTTCGTCGCGTTACATCGCGCCGGTCATCTCGATCGCGAGCATGGTCGGCTTTGTTACGCTCTTCGGCATCGCCGTTCGTAACGGCATTCTTCTGGTCAATCACTATGACCACTTGCAGCAGCAGGACGGCCTCTCCATCGGCGAGTCGATCACGCAAGGCTCGATGGAACGCCTGGTGCCGATCCTCATGACAGCGCTGACCGCAGCCCTAGGCCTGATTCCGCTGGCAGTGGCCCACGGACGCCCGGGCAGCGAACTGCTCGCGCCCCTAGCCACGGTTGTTCTGGGTGGGCTGATCTCTTCAACGATTCTCAACCTCTTTGTTGTGCCCGTCGGCTACGCGATTGTGTTCGGCGTGCGCGCTGAACAAACCCGTCGCCCCCGATTGTTCTCGCGTGTTCTTCAAGCTCTCCGCACTGGCGGACGGCGTGCCTCCACCACCCTTTGATGAGGAGTTGTTTCGATGATTGCATTCCCACGAACTGGCCTGTCACTCACCCTCGCCGCGACCCTCGCACTCGCTGCGGGCACGATGGTCGCTTGCGAGAAGGAGCCCGCACCCGGCACCGGCGGCCACAAGCATGGCACCGCCGACCACGATCACGGCCACGACCATGC
>JBGSRG010000398.1:0-2804 GCA_041737685.1 Phycisphaerales bacterium
CGCTCAGCGTCATCGAACGAGACGCCTCGCTCAACACCGTCGCGCTTGCCCAAGCGCCGTTGCCATTGCTTTCCAGTTTCTGAATCGCGATCTGAGACGCTGAGCCTGTAGGCTGAAAGCTCCAGCCCACAAAGATTGAGCCATCAGCGCTGGCGGCCAGTCGAGGCTGGTTCTTGCCGGGCAGGTCGCTCGAGAGCGAAACGCCATTGGGGCCCCACACCTTCACACCCGCCGGGGTCACGCGCTGGGCGGAAACTTGGGCCGTTGCACCAGAAACCGCGCCATCGTCCCGATACGCCAAGATTGCATCACCCGAAGCGTGCAACGCGAGCGCGTAGTCCTGCACGCTGCTGAACCCACGATCGGCGATCAAAATGCCGTCGGTGCCCCACTGCTTTGCGCCAGAGACATCCAATCGCTGCAAGCGCACGTCATAGCCACCCGCAGAATTGTCAAACCAAGAGATGTAGCACCCGCCGTCGGCGGTAGGAACGACTTTCGCAAGGATTTGTTCACTCGAAAGTGTAGAGATGGCAAGCGTTGATCCGGAATCGGTTGCCCATTGGCCATGCGCCAAGCCCGGCAAACCAGCAGCAACAATGCCCACGATCGCAAACCTTCTCGACCAATCGAACTTTCGCATTCGAGACTCCCAATGCCCTGAACTCTCCCCGCACCGCAGCGACAGCCCCGCACAGTAAGAGGAAGGTACACCGAATCTGGTCCGGGGCAAGCCTGTTCTCAGATCAGTTCGATGGTTTTCTGCGAGTTCTTCGTCGCCAGCAACCCGTTCCCTATCCTTCACGACACACGAACATGGAATCGCCAGCCAACCCAACCAGAGTTCAGCTCAGCGGCTGGCTACCAAAGCCCGATCAGATCGCGGCGGCGCTGCCGCCCCTCTCTCTGGAAGAACGATCGGACGCGACCCAGCTAGCACGGCGCTTGCAGGGAGAACTTCGCGAAGTCATCGGGCTCTTGCCAGAACCGTCGCGGAACGCCAGTTCGATGTCGCGCTCGCTTGAACTTGATCGAGCGACGTGCCAGCGCATCGTGTCTGTTTGCGCGACGAACGATGCTTCTGCCGAGTTGCTTGTCAACCTTCCCGGCGTTCAGGGCGTTCGGCAGTTCATCGCCGCCGTGGCCCGTCGGATCAAGCCCGGAAGCGGAGTTGAAGTGCTTGCTTCGGCCAACGCCTCAGCCGATCAGTTCGAGACGGTGCTCGACCGACTGGCAGGTTCGCAGCGACGACTCAAGGCCCGCTTTTTGGCTGGGGCCCCAACGCTCGAGTCCGCCGCCTCGATGGGCTTAGAGCCGGATGCTCCGGCGGACGACGCGGGACTGCGAGAAACGCTCTTTCGAGCGGCGTCGGCTCTGGTCGGGAGATGGTCACAACTCACGGTGGATACCCGGCTGGTGTGGCCCGCGCTCAGCGGCCCAGAACAGACCGATGGTGCGCGCATTCGCGGCCTGATCGGTCATGTCGAGGGGCCGTCGTCGGTTCCGTTGGAAACGGGTGAGACCAGTTCAGCCCGTGCTCTGGACGGCAATTCGCCCGCGTTTGCGACGCTGGACGCTCGACCCGCCTCGGGTGCCACGCCGCAGTCTTTGCTGGTCGATTTTTGCTCTCGCCCGCTGCCGCGTGTCATGTCTCGTGCGTCGGGCTCGCGCTCTGTACACACGCTGGACCTCGAAGGCCCTCACGGAGCCTCGCACGATCTGGTCATGGCGCACCGAAACGCCGTACCCGACAGCCATCCAGCAACACAAAGCCCGCATCTCGGCGAAATCTGGTGGCTGGCCACGTTTCCCACTAGGCGAGTGCAGTTTGACGTTCTCATGCACCAGGACGTGCTGCGAGAAGCGACCGTTGCGCTTGAAGTTCATCTGTGGGGCCCAGAGGTCGGCCGGCCGGGTACAACCCGATGGTCGACCCGCTTTCCGGGCGGACCGAAGGCCGAACTGCTGGGTTCTGGCCTGAAGGCCTTTGGCGAGAGCACGTATGAGCGGTATGGGCAACTGTTGGCGTCGGTCTTTGACCAGATCGGCCAGAAGCCTTCAGAGTTCGTCGGCTTTCGTTGCGAAGTGGCTTACCCCATCTGGCGGTCGGGATACTGCGTGCGATTCGACTATTCCGAGCATGGCAACGCGGTTGAAGGCGCTTGATTTGAGCAACAAGCAGCCAGTAGGCACCGCGTCGCGTGCTATCCTCTTGGCCGCATGGTGAGCCAGACCGACACGATCACCGGCCTAAGGGCACCCGTTCGAGTCGAGATCGACGGGCCCGCGACGGGTCCGCAGGCGCGGACTCGCGGCGTTGAACTTTCCATCGTCATGCCGTGCCTGAACGAGGCCCAGACCATCGGCGGCTGCGTTCAGGCGGCCCGTCGCTGTGTCGAATCGCACGGACTCGACGCCGAAATCATTGTGGCGGACAACGGCTCGACGGACGGATCGCAGCAGATCGCCGAGGCCTCGGGGGCGCGGGTTGTTGCGGTGAGCAAGAAGGGGTACGGAAACGCTCTGCTGGGCGGCTTCGAGGCCGCTCGCGGCGAGTATCTCATCATGGGCGACAGCGATCTCTCCTACGACTTCGGCGAGAGCATGAAGTTTGTTGAAAAACTGCGCGAGGGGCATGATCTGGTCATGGGCAACCGTTTCGACTTTGATGGCGGCGGAGGGATCAAACCCGGAGCCATGCCCTTCAAGAATCGATACCTTGGCAACCCGGTTCTGAGTTGGGTGGGACGGGTGCTGTTTGATTGCCCGGTGCGCGACTTTCACTGCGGGCTGCGCGGCTTTCG
>JBGSRG010000421.1:0-2246 GCA_041737685.1 Phycisphaerales bacterium
ACCAGAGTGGCAACTCCCGCCGAGTCCATGTAGGGCACCGCCGACAGATTGATGACAACACGCTCTGGCCGCTCCGACTGTACCCGTTTGATTTCTTGGCGCAGAACGGGCGAACTGTTCAGGTCAATCTCGCCGGTCGGAACGATCACCGATGCTCCTTGGCGCACCTCCACCCGGACCGTGAGATCGCGGGGTGAGTTGAGGTTACTGGCCATGGGGCTTCTCCTGGCTCGCTTTGGGAACGGATAAACCTGACGAACCGCAATCGCAACAGCCGCCTGAGCCAGACGATGAGGCGTCCATTGAACAGCCCAGTTTGGTCGGGCTGGACTGACGTCGCTTGGTCATGGTGAGTTTCATGCCTGCACCCGAACGATGTTCGTAGGAGACTGAATCCATCACCGTTTGGATAATGTGCACGCCGAGACCGCCGGGCCGAATCTCGTCGAGATCGCGGCTCTTGATAATCGAAGGGTCTACCTGTCGGGCTTCGTCTTCGATGACGATCCGAATCGACTCGGGCATGCAACCATCGCCCCAAGGGCCGGTCGCGCCCGCTTCCGGAACGGCGTGCAGGCTGATCCAGATCGGTCGATCGGCCGCGCGACCATACCCATGGCGAATCACGTTGCAGAGGGCTTCATCCACGGCGAGAGCGATCTGCGAGCAGACCTCTTCCCCGAAACCGAATCTTCTCGTAACACCCGCGATCATTTCGCGCGTGCCGCTGAGATAGAGCGGGTTGCTCATGATTCGGATCGATATCTCGGGCTTTGCCTCGGCGTTCGCGGCGAATCGAGCGGGGTCCGCTGTGCCCGCAGCGGGGGGAACGCCGGTCAACGAAGTTTCAGGCTTGGCGGTTGTTGCTCGCGGCGTAGACATCCGTGGTGATTCCCATGAACCTCGCGAACAGACGCTCGCACCATGCGGGCCGCGACCAGCCCCTCGTGACCGAATCGACGCGGATCCGGCCGTGCGTTCTCGTCCCGAAAGGCGTTGGTACGCCTTGAAAGCCTGCCCGCGGCCAGTTGCCGCCTGTCGGAAGCGTATCCAGCCGAGTCTGACACCGTGAGGTACCCATCTGATCGGGTCTCATGCAGGTCGCGGCGCGAAAGTTGGCGCATCCGACGGTGTTATCGACCATTCCGGGCCCGAGATTGAGCGGAGGCACATGAAGAAGCGGAGTTCGCTCAGCCTGGCTTCGGTCTGTGTGCGCGACCGGGCCGCTTCGGCCAACCAATCGTGCCATCGGTCGATCGATGCGGCTCGGACAGGTTCGGGATCAAAGTGACGGAAGCCCAGAGTTTGGCCAGTGATTGATTCGAGCGCGCCGATCGCCGCGAGTCGTTCTGCCGCGTCGTGGGACTCGAGCATTCGGACCAGTTGGGAGAGCGAGGTCTCGTCGTCGGTCTTCGCCGCGAGCAGGGCAGCCCGGATTCTGGCGTGGGGATCGGGCTCGTTGAACCCGACGTTCTGCGAGGGATCTGCGAGGCAGCCGCTCATCCCGAAAAGTACCGCCGAAATCAGGTGTGTCTTGGCCGAGCGAAGCGGGTGTGGTCGGCCTTTGGTGAACGGCGTCGCGTTGTCTGAACAGGAGGGGGAGTGCTTCAGCGACACGGGGCCGAGCCGGCCAAGTGCCAGCACTGGCGGCGCTGATGGGTGACGGTTCACAACCTTGGCTGCTGCATCGTCCAAATCCGAGACTCCAGAGGGGTAGATCGTACCAGACTCACACAGGCAAGTTCCAAGAGCCAACAGGCGTCTGGCGACTGTCCAGCGGTGCATGAGGGTCAATCACCGCGGCGATGCTCCCTATCGTTGCGATTCGTCCGCTCTTGCACCGAACTGAGGTTCATCACGCCATGTCCGGACCCGCATCCAGTAAATCTGAGTCGAGCGATCCCAAGTTGAGCAGTCTCGGAGCCAGCGGCCCGGTGGGCCGTATCGCGGCGTCGACCGATGACATCAACATCCCTTCGCGGGAGACTCTGCCGCATGGCGAGATTGTGGTGATCCTCGACTTTGGCAGCCAGACGGCGCAGTTGATTGCCCGCCGGGTGCGCGAGGCCGGTGCTTTCAGCCTGCTTGTCTCGCCGAAGGCCTCAGCGGAGCAGATCGCGTCGCTGGCACCCAAGGGGATCATCCTCTCGGGTGGTCCGTCGAGCGTGTACGAGGCCGGTGCACCGCGGTGCGATCCTGGCATTTTCGGTCTGGGTGTTCCGGTGCTTGGCATCTGCTACGGCATG
>JBGSRG010000423.1:0-2351 GCA_041737685.1 Phycisphaerales bacterium
TACGCGGGCAAGTCGGCGGTGCTGCGTGAGGGCAAGAGCGGCGAGAATGTGGCTGGATCGGCCGGTGGCACTGCCCGGAACACTCCGATGGGGAAGCCCACACGCAAGCCCGAAGGCCAAACCGAACGAAAGACTGCCGGCAAATCTACGGCGAGGGGGGGCAAGCACGTCTCTGCGAAGGCGAAGCCGCCCGACAAGCGGCGCGCCAAGCCGAAGGCCGATCAGCAAGCCAATCAAAAGCCCAACCAGAGAGCCGAGCAGAGGATCGGCAAGCGGCCTTCAACGACGCCCGGCGAGCCGAGAGCGGTGCGCAAGCCATGATTCGTAGCGACATTTGGCGACTTGTCTCTTGACTTGCGCGAGCGTGCGCATGCAGTTACACTGACTTCATCCATGACATCGCTCAGTAAGCCAGCCAAACCACGTAAAGCACTGAGCACTCCGAGCTCCCCGCGCTCTCCGCGGCCGATCCCGTCCGTCGCTGTCTCCAAGAGCGCGGCTGACGACTTGCCTGGCCATCCCGAGGCCTCGAAACGCTCTGGCGAGAATGGCGCCGGCGCGTCGATCGCCACACAGCCAACGTTCACGCTGAAGCATCGGGAAAGCCAAGCCACAGCGAGGATCTGGGTGGGCGATTGTCGCAACATGCTGTTGCAGATCAAAGAGGTGCGGGCGGGGACGGTTGATCTGGTCTTCGCCGATCCGCCCTTCAACTGGAAGCGCGCTTACGACCGTTGGAACGACGACATGCCCGAGCGTGAGTACCTGGAGTTCACGTACGACTGGCTGGACCTGTGCGTGCGGGCGCTGCGGCCGGGCGGGGCCATGTGGGTGAACATCCCCGACGATTGGGCGGCGGAGATCGTGTGCTATCTCAAGGGTCGGCCGGTGTCGTTGAGCGGGGGCGAGGGGGCGAAAGCGACGGAGGCGAGCGGCAGATCGCAGACGACGCTGCGAACAGTGCCAAAGCCCATGCACATGCAGAACTGGTGCGTGTGGCACTACCGATTCGGACAGAACACAACCGAGCGGTTCATCAACTCCAAGGTTCATGCGCTCTATTTCACACGCGATGAAGCGCTCGGGTGGGGAGGTTCATCCAACGCGCCGGAACCCGTCCGTCACGCTGGCCAGCGCATCTGGAACCCCGACGCGGTGCTCGAGATGTCGGATCGCGCTGCGATCTACGAAGATCCGCGGACCTTGAGCAAGAAAGACGGGATCGCACCGGGCATGCGCGTGCCGATGGACGTTTGGTACGGCAAGTTCTGGGGCCGCGTGCAGGGCAACAACAAGGAGCGGCGGGGCTATCACGACAATCAGTTGCCCGAGGTGTATCTGGAGCGCGTCATCCGGGCCTGCTCGAAGGAGGGCGATCTGGTTCTCGACCCCTTCGTCGGCTCGGGCACAACCGCGGTGGTGGCTCATGCGCTGGGCCGGCACTTCATCGGTACCGAGTTCAGCAGCGCCAACGCCAAGAGTGCCAGCGAGCGGATCAAAGCGGGACCGATCCGCCTCGGAGAATCGCAAGGGCAGAGCTCGGCGATCTTCCCGCACCGGACAAAGAGCAAGAGATGAGTGGGGCGGTTTCGCAGGCAAGCTCGTGTACGGATCGCTCGGCTTGTCTGCTGGGCGATCGAAACGGTGCCGGACGACATGGCCGAGTGTGGAAAGGTTGTGCCACCACCCGGGCAGCCGATCTTCACAGAGATTACGATCGCTGCCTGAGCGGGCTGCCGGTCAATTCAGGCCACGAATCGATCGCTGCTTGCGAACGGATCGGATACGCGGCCGTGCGACAGAGACGAGACCATGTGCGAATGCGACTCCGAGCGACGCGTGCCGGCAACCGCTCACGGTTCCAGACCATCGCTCGATCAAGCCCGGGCTCCTGCGGGCGATTGTTCGTGATTCTGGACTGACTGACGGCCGACGAAACTCGCAAACTCCTGTGATGAGCAGTGGAGGTGAGGATGGCACCAGCGCCCCCGGTCACGCTCGCGCGGTATGCTCCGGCAGGCTGCCCGGCAATCACGCAGTACGATTCCAGTATGACCTCCCCCTACGACACATACACCTCGCCTCTGTCCACTCGAAACGCCAGCGAGCGGATGCTGCGGCTGTGGTCGGCCCGGCACAAGTTCAACACGTGGCGGCGAATCTGGCTCGCCGTCGCGGAAGCGCAGCACGAGATGGGCCTGCCGGTGACGAAGGAGCAGGTGGAGGAACTCCGCGCGGTGGTCAACCGCAAGAACCCCGACGGCTCGTTCGGCATCACCGACGACGAGATCCGCCTGGCGGAGAAGTACGAGCGCGAGCTGCGTCACGACGTGATGGCCCACGTGCACGCG
>JBGSRG010000475.1:0-2725 GCA_041737685.1 Phycisphaerales bacterium
GCCCACGGCTACGGCCTGGGCTTCGACGCCGTTACCGCGCCAAACGCCCAGGGCGGCATGCCCCACGGCACAGGCCACGGAATCGGCCTCGATCTCAAAGAACCACCGCTCGTCGATCGCGGCGGGCCAGAACTCCGCGTCGGCGACGCTATCACTATCGAGCCGGGCATCTACCGCGCAGGCCTGGGCGGAATCCGAATCGAAGACCTGCTCATCGTCACCCAGTTTGGCTGCGACAATCTCAACACCCTCCCCGAATCCCTCACATGGACCGACACTCAACCAGCCCGGTAGCCGGGGTGTAAACTGCCCGTCTCGCCGCCATCAGTCCGTCATCCGCGCTCTCCCTTCCCCCAGTTATCACGCCTCAACGCGAAGCAACCCACCCGCGAAGCCACCCACCCTTGCCTCAATCTCCCAACACCAACCGAACCGACGAGCAACTCGTCTCCGATTATCGCGCTGGCAAGACCGACGCCTTCGAGGAGCTGGTCCGACGCCATCACGACGATCTGATGCGGTTTCTTATCCGACTCGTCGGAAACCGCGCCCTCGCAGAAGACGCCTTCCAAGAGGCTTTCCTCCAAATCCACCTCTCCGCCGACACATTCGACACCAGCCGCCGATTCAAACCGTGGCTTTTTACAATCGCGGCGAACAAAGGGCGCGATGCCCTGCGTAAGACCGTCAGGAGGCGAACGCTCGACCTCTCCGCACCCATCGGGGGCCGCTCGGCGGATTCCAGCGACGGCGGAGCCAGAACGTTCGTCGACCTCATGGAGATCGACGTCGATCCGCCCGATCGGGCAATGGACAACGCAGAACGAAACGACCTCGTCCAACGCGCCGTCGATCAAATGTCCCCCTCCCTCCGCGAGATCCTCTTGCTCGCCTATTTCCAGCGTCTTCCGTACAACCAGATCGCCGATGCCCTGGAAATCCCGCTCGGCACCGTCAAGTCCCGTCTGCACGCCGCCGTCGCGTCCTTCGCCAAACAGTGGAGCCTCGTCACAGGCGACAACGGCACGCAGACGTCCAACGAGTAAGCCAGCCCGATCAGCCAGAACCAATTCAAGCCAAAGCCAATCGAATCAGAACCTTGCAACCGTGGAGATATGTTGGGGATGAACGACCAACCGTTTCAGAACATCGACCATGCCTTTGAGCTCAGCCCCGACGATCAGCGAGCGCTCGATGCTTTCGTTGATGCGGGCTGGTCGATCAGCGCCCCCGGTTCCGCCGCGTCGCCGCCCGCCGCTTCTCCCAGAATGCTCCGGCTCGCAACGCTCCTCTCGCATTTAGACCTCTCCCATCGAGACCCCTCCCATCTCGATGCTGGCACTCAGCACCAAGCCAGTTTGCACGTCGCCCCTGAAACCCAATCAACGAGTTCGGCCGCCAACCTTTCAGCCACCGACATCGACGATGCGCTCATCGACGTCACTCTCGCCCGCGTCGCCCAAGCCCGCCGAAACCAAGCCCGTCTAAGCCAGCCTGAATTCCAGCCCGCGCCCTACCTCGTCCCCACCGTTCTCTCAGAACAGCTCTCCCCCGACGACGAAGACGCCCTCGAGCAGTACATCACCTCCGGCTTCTCCGTCGCCACCGTCTCCAGCGCTCACCGACCGCGCGCCGCGCGCATCGAAGCCCTCCTCAACAATCTCAGCGCCTCGGCACCCCACGGCCCCAGCACGCTCGACGCCACCAGCCGAGAAGCACTCGTGCAGCGAACCATCGGCACCGTTCAAGACGCCATCACACGCCAAGAACGCCGCATGGTCGTCGATCCCGTCCCCGTACTCGCCGGCCGCAAGTTCCGCATGGGCGATCTGATCTCCGTCGCCGCTCTTATCCTCATCGGCACCGCCGTCATCGGTCCAATGGTCGGCAGCGTGCGTGCCTATGGCCAGCGAATGGCCTGCAACGCCGGCTTCGGCGATCTGGCCACCGCCTTCGGCCAATACACCGCCGACTTCCGTGACACACTCCCCATGGCCACCGCCAGCATCGCCGGCCGACCTTGGTGGAACGTCGGCACGCCCGAAGAATCCAACTCGGCCAATCTCTACACCCTCTCGCGAACGCAATACGCACCCGCCGAGCGTCTGGCCTGCCCCAGCAACAGTCGCGCACGGCTCTGCTCCAAGCGCGCTGGCGAGCAAGACTGGAAATGCATCGACGAGGTTTCCTACAGCTACCAGAATCTCTTCGCCAAAGAGCGACCAAAGTGGCACGAGGGCCGCGCTCGCGTCGCCATCCTCATCGACCGTTCACCCGTCATTCTCCTCTCGGCACGCAAGGCCCAGATCGATCCTCTCTCCAACTCGCCCAACCACAACAGCACCGGCCAGAACGCCCTCTTCAACGACGGCACCGTGCAGTGGCTCCGCACGCCCGTCCTCCAGACCGGCGACAACGTCTGGCTCCCGAAAGTCATCGAGCGAGCCATCGCCGACCGCGTCTGCCGCGGCAGACAAGCAGACCCGCTCCGAGGCACAGAAAGCCCCGAGTGCGGCGAAGACACCTTCGTCGGCCCATGAGTGCCATGACAGGCACGACACTCTGACGTAATCGTTCGAGCGCGATTCCAATCTAGACACCACGGTTGAACGAACTACACCGCATCAACGCGGGTCCGTGTCTCACGCGCCGCGCACCCGTGCCACGCCCAGAGCCGCTCCGCAACTCCACCATCGTACTTTCCCACCCCCACCCGATCGCTTAC
>JBGSRG010000494.1:0-31648 GCA_041737685.1 Phycisphaerales bacterium
CGCACTCCGCCGGTGCGAGGCTGGACCGCGCAGCAGCGCGTGACCGAGTGATGGAGGGGCACTTGCGATTCGGGGTACGGGCTTTGCGGTCGAGCTTTCGACGGTCGTGAGTGCGATGCGCAGTGGTCTAAGCCCGCGAGCCAGCGCGAGCGCCGCCGGTGCTTGCTGTGCGCTCGGGGCCACGATCGGCTGATGCGATCCACTGGTACATGGTGCTGGCTCCGAGTGGCAACACCATCTCGGGTGGGGCAGCGTCGGCGTGCCAAGCGTTGTCGTGCTCAAAGACCATGGGGATCGAGAGGCCGCTGGCCGCAATGGACTGAACGAACGCGCGGGCGTCCAGTTCGCCCTCACCCAGCCGACAGGGTGCGTTTGCGCGTGAATCACGGACTCGCGCCATGATGATTCGGCTGGAGAGTGCGCGAGCACCGGCGATGGGGCTTTGATTGGCGAGAATCGCCGCGGCGTTGGAGTAGCAGACGCCCAGCAAGGGCGAGTCGCAGGCGTTAAGCAGTTCGGTCACGTCGTCAACGCTGGCGAAGTCACCACCGTTTTCGAGGGCGATTCGGACGCCGGTGCGGTGGGCGTGGTCGAGGACGAGCCGGAGTCGATCGCTGATCCGGGCGATCGCAGAGGGCCGTGCCTCTCGAGGCGGGATCTTGAAGCCGAAGACTCGCACGATGGGGCAGCCCAGGGCGCTGGCCAGATCGATCGCTCTGCCCCCTTCGCGGATGGAACGGTCTTGATCGAACAAGGCACGACCGATGACGGGCGGACCGGCGAAGGGTGCATCGAAACTGAGCGACGTGGCTAGTGAGAGGATTTCGAGTCCACGCTCGCCGTATGCTGCTCGTGTTTTGGCGGGGTCGGTCAGGGCGGGGTCGCAGGCGAAGCTTCGCGAGTCGTCACCGAAGGTGCGGAGTTCGACACCTTCATAGCCCCATTCTTCGGCGTGGCGCGCGACCTCTCGCATGGTCCAGTTTGGGCAAGCGACGGTGGAGAAGGCCGGCTTGAGCATGAGGGACGGTCTCTTTCGGTGCTGTGGGGTTCGGGGGTGGGTGGGGGGGCGGGAGTGGTGGCAGTGTAACTCGGGAGGCGGCCCAGAGGGGGAGCGCGAAGGCGGGAAGATTGAACCTGGCCCGATCGTAGTTCGGCAAGTGGCTTGAGTGATGAGGCGGTGTGCGGGCAGGAGGCGAGGTTGGTTGGCGGCGTTCATGGTGTTCAGGGCGTTCATGTCGCTCGGATCGAGCGAGCGGGTTTGCGGTAGCATCTGCCCATGGCAGAGCGGCCAACCGAACCTGATGGCGGTGCCTCGCTGAGTGAGCTGGCCTCGCCGAATCCGCGCCCCCCGCGCCACTCGATGCAGGGGCCGGTGCCTGCGTGGCTTGGTTCGATGGGTGAGCCGCTCTATCGAGCCGTGATCGATCGGCGGAATCGGGCGTTCGATGCGGGCAAGGGGGTCACGAAGATTGAGTTGCCGGTGGTGAGTGTCGGGAACTTGTCGGTCGGCGGCACCGGCAAGACACCGATGGTGATGCACGCATTGACAGTGCTGTTGGAAGCGGGCCTGCGACCGTGCGTGGCGATGCGCGGCTATCGATCGAAGCAGCGCAGCCCGACGGTCGGGGGGGGAGTGGCGGGAGAGCCGCCGCTGCTCATCGAGCAAGCGCGCACGCCAACGCACACTTCGGACGAGGCCGACGCCTATCGGCGCTCGTTTCCCGATGTGCCGGTGATCGCCCAGCCGGATCGGATCGCGGGGCTTCGGGCCTTGCTGGACGAGCCGTTTCAGCCAATCGTGGATTGCGTGGTGCTGGACGATGGCTTTCAACACCGCAAGATCGCCAGGCAACTCGACGTGGTGCTGATCGACGCTTCGCGCAGTCCGTTCGCAGATCGACTGCTGCCGCGGGGCTGGTTGCGAGAGCCGGTTGAATCGCTTGGTCGGGCGCAGGCGGTGGTGATTACCCACGCCGAACTGCTGGAGCCAATGGCGGGCGAGGCCGCGGCAAGCGAGGCCGCGCAGCAGAGCCTGCTTGAGTTGACCAACAACATCACGGGTGTTCATGGCAAGCCGCCGGTGGCCGTGACGGCGCACGTGTGGACGGGGCTGAGAATGGCCCGATCGCACGCGCTGCATCATCGACCGGATTTGTTGGAGCGAGAGGGGACGGTGGCGGCGGGCGACGACATTCTGCTGCCGCTGGATGCGCTGCTTGGGTGCTTGGTTACGGGCGTGTGCGCGATCGGCAACCCGGCGGGGTTCACACGGGCGCTCGAACGAACGCTGCTTGCCGATCGGGCCAACCCCGGTCGCTTGGCGCGGATGTTCGTGCTGCCCGATCACGATGCGTTTGGGCGGTCGGCGGTTCGGTCGATCGCCGAGTCGGCGTTGCAGAACGAATCGGACTGGATTGTCTCGACGGACAAGGACTGGTCGAAACTCGGGCAGCACTCGCCCGAGCGTTGGCCTTGTCCGATCGTGCGGCCCGAACTGAGCCTGGTCTTTCGGACTGGCCGCGGGGCGTTTGCACGGCAGTTGTTGGTGGCGGTTGGGCTTGATCCCGACGACCACAGCGGACCGATTCCGATCAGGCCACCGGAGCCAACTTCGCCGAGTGCGGGGCACGATCATCGACCGTCGCGAGCCTGAGGATGTTGGCCTGCGTCATGGCTCTTGGGTTGGGCGTGCTGGCCGTGTCGGCGGGTTGATCGAGTTCGCCGGTGTGCTTGCCGCTGCAGAGCACCATTATGCGGTCGCTGAGCGCGAGCAGTTCAGGCATCTCGCTTGAGACCAGGACGACAGCCATGCCGCGCGCTGCGGCCTCGCGGATGAGTCGGTAGATTTCAGACTTGGTGCCCACGTCGATGCCGCGTGTGGGTTCGTCGAGCAGCAGCACGCGGGTCTTGCTGCCCATCCAGCGTGCGATGAGCAGTTTCTGCTGATTGCCGCCAGAGAGCGAGCCCGGGAATGCCTCTGGCCCCGCTGCCTTGACCTGGAACGAGCGCAGGCGTTGGTCGATGAAGGCCGACTCCTTGCCGGGCCGACGCACGCCGATGGCGGTTGCGAGCCTGCTCAGGACGGGCATGGCGATGTTCTCGCCGATGCCGAGTTGGAAGAACAAGCCCTGCAGTTTGCGGTCTTCAGGGACGTAGCCAACCTCCGCCGCGATGGATGCGTTTGGTCCGTTGTGGCCCGAGCCGGGGGCGAGCAGCGTGGTGCCGCCCGCGACAACCGAGCCTCGGGCGCGTGGGTCAAGGCCAAAGATCGCGTCGAGCAGTTCGCTGCGACCAGCACCGACCAATCCGCCGATGCCGAGCACTTCGCCTGGATAGACGCTGAACGAGACCTTGTGCAACTTACCGGGCGAGGAGAGTTCTTCAACGCGCAGCGCCGACTGTTCGCTGGCGTCGTGCGTTCGCACACGCGGCGTGGGCGGCGGAACCTTGCGCCCGATCATCTGCTCGACCAGCGTCGATTCGTCGATCTCGGCGACGGTGTTTGTGGCCACAAAGCGACCATCGCGAAGCACCGAGACTCGGTCGCAGGCCTCGAAAATCTCATTCATGCGATGCGAGACATAGACGAGCGTGAGGCCTTCAGAGGCGAGTTGGCGAACGATGGCGAGCAGGCGGCTCACCTCAGCGATGGCGAGCGAACTGGTGGGTTCGTCGAGCACGATGACGCTGGCGGGGTGTGCGCCTTTGCCAGAAGACTCGTCTAGGCTCGAGGCGATCTGCACGATCTGGCGGTGGCCGGGCGAAAGGTCGCCCAGCGGCGTGCGAACATCGATGGCCGGTTCAAGCCGAGCCAGCAGGCGTGCGGCACGCTCTTCCATCCGGTGTCGATCAACGATAGAACCGGCAAGCCCGCGAACGCCCTCGCGGGTTGGCAGGCTGTGCAGGCACAGATTCTCGGCCACGCTGAGGTTGGCACACTGGGCCAACTCCTGATGGACGATGCGGACGCCGTGGGCGAAGGCGTCGTCGATTGAGCCGGGTCGAAGTTCGTGGCCGCCGATGGAGACGGTGCCCTGGTCTTGCTTGTGCAGGCCGGAGATGACCTTGCCCAGCGTGCTCTTGCCAGCGCCGTTCTCGCCCATGAGGGCGTGAACCTCGCCGCGACGGAAGGAGACGCTGACGTCGCTGAGGGCCTGGGTGATTCCAAAGGCTTTGGAGATGTTGGCGGCGACGAGGAGGGCGTCGGGGGGCTGGTCTGGGTGCGGAGTCGATGGGTGCGGAGAGGATGCCATGAGGAGAGAGGCTATCCGCGACATCGGAGTCTGGCTTCGGACGAGTTGGACCGAACACGAAGGCGAGAAGGTCCACTCGTTCCAACCTGACTTCAATGGCACGGATTCTCGCACGATCAGGGCACTCGTCCCGGCCTTGTGCGCTGGCCCGGCCCGGTCCTAGGCCCTTGGCCCGGCGCTGCCCACGGCCCACGGCGCTTGAAGGTCTTACCAACTTCGCCGTGCCACTGGCGTGGAATGTACGGGAACGCATCGGTGATGCAGTAGTAGTACGTGCCGTCGGGAAATTCGGAAGTGACGCCGCTGCGGCCGTTGCACTCGTCAAGATCGCCAGCGCCCTCAACAAACTCCCAGTCGTTGGTGAAGGTGCCGTCGAACTTGCCGCCTGGACCGGCGGGCGATTCGGGCCGCTGCCCGTCTTTGAGGCGATAGCTTGACGTGAGCGAGCGAACCTGCGAAGCGGCAACGTCGGCGTCGGCGTGCCCGCGAGGTGCATACACGGGAAAGCCGTCAAAGGCCCAGCCGATGAGCGTCATGCTCTGAGCATCATTCGCGGCCTTCAACTGCTCGATCAACCCCGTGGGCAAACCGTGGTAGTGATACTTGCCCGTGGGTTGCACGTGCGCATTGTTGGTGTCGAGCCCGAGGTCGATGGAGCCACCGATGGCTTCGTAGTTCCAACCGTGCTCGCCACCACCAGGTCCGCCACGCGGCCGTTCATCTTGGCCTGGTTGCCGCTGACGTGGCCTGCGGGGCCGAGCATCGCCGCCCGCCTGATCAGGCGACCAGAACTCGGCGGTGCCGGCATCGAAAGTCACACCGTTCACCGCGATACCAAACTCCGGGCGCGACGGCGTGAGTTGCTCGCTCAGTTTCGGTTTGAGCGGCAGACGAAACTCGTGCTTCTGCGGCCGGATCGCGTTGGGATTGCCGCGATTGGGGAACTCGCCTGTGCTGTGATTGGGCAGGCCGTTGGAGCGGATGATGCGATACTCGCCTTCGACGGTGATCGTGATCGACGGATCGGGCAGTTGAATCGACTCCATGCGGTCGCCGCGATGGGGAGTGGTTTCGCCGGGTGTTGCTTGAGGGGTGTTGGGTTGCGAGTGCGGTTGAGCGTGATCGTGAGCCGCAGACTCGCAGTGTCCGTCGGGATGGGCACTTGAGCGGCTAGGAGTCGACGCCACTGCGCAAGCGATCGTCGTGACCAGGGCGATGCTGCACGGCGCGTGGGTCCAAGTGTCTCGGCGGCGAGCAAGGTGCAGGATCATCGAGGAACTCCGAAGGTAGATGGGGATTGTGTGAGTTGACGGGTGACGGGTGGGCGGGGGTTGGACTCGTACCAGAACGAACCCGCGCCTCTTGCATTGCATCGTGCGGCGGATCAGTCCAAGGAGAGCACGAAGAGGGGGTTGGGGGCACAGTGGGGGTGGGGGGGGCTGACTCGTCGCACGACGGATTTCAATGGCACTGCCACCGATCCGCTTTGGTAGACTCTGATGGAGTCTCAACGATTCCGGTCTCCACGGCGGAGTGCATTGCATGAAAGCACACACGAAGGACGCTGTCGGCGTTCGCGTCGGTCTCAGCTCTCGCGCGACCACGATCCTCAGGCTGATTGCCGCGGGTCAGTCGTACGAGCGGATTCTCGGCGACCATCCGCATCTCACTCGCCGCGACATTCGCAGTGCAGCGGCGGACGCCCTCGGTGTCATTGAGTGCGAGCCCGCGATGCATCGCTCGAAGCGTCGGCACCTCCGAGCATACGAGAGATGGCTGCCAGAAGAGGAGAATCAACTTCGGAGGCTGATCGTGTTGGGCCATTCGGCCGGTGATATTGCCGCTCAACTTCAGCGTCAGCCCAGCGTTATCGGCAGCCGGACGAGACGGCTTGGACTCGTGATCAAGAGTGTGAAAGCGATGAGCGACAAGCCGCTTTGAATTCATACGTGCGGCAACGTCGCCCTAGATCAGTCCGCGTGCCTGCACGAGTGACCACCGATCACTCTCAGCGTTGGGGCGACCAGTCTGCTTTGCGTCATGCTGTGCCGTTGGTGCCGCTGACACGGCACGACCCGGCTGCTCCCCTCCGCCGGGTGCGGAGGTGCGCAAAGCGGGCGATCGGGATCGAACCGACGACATTCAGCATGGAAGCCCGAGTGCATCCCCCCGAAAAAATTCACCGCGGAAACAACGGCCCTTTCAAGCATCCCCAGCAGTGTTTCCGGCGGTGCCGAGAGGTCCTTCGCGGACGAACTCGCCGTCATCGTGGCGGCGTCGCCTCAGATGCCGACTGCTGTTTGGTCTTCCATTCTCGCTGCAGTGATTGCCAGCTTGCAGTGCCGGTAACGACCACCGGATCGACAGGCACTTATGGCGTTCCGAGGACCCCCTCGTGTTGCTCCAGAATGACGGTTTCTGAGACGCCACGAGGGCTGAGCGCTCGCCTGTCTGCCAAAAGTTTCGGGGCAGTCTCGCCCCAGTCTGTGCGCATTTCGCGCGCATTGGCGGGACCACCGGATGGGACCATCCGGTGGCGTGCCGCGACACCTCGAATCCGGCGAGATCCGTTCGACGAACCCCATCGCACATCCATATGAAGGTGGTATTCATGAACACACAACTCATCATCGTGTCAACGGGCATTTTGCTTACGATCTCCCTCGCAGCGTGCAGCCAAACCGACTCTCCGACCGACACCCCGACGACTGCATCCTCGCCTGAGCCGATCGCTCGCCCATCGGGTAGGCCTGATCTCACCTCCGGCCTCGACATCCCGGCACGCCAGCGGTTCATCTTCGCGGGCGGGCAATCCAAGCCGTTCACCGCCTATGTGACCAATCGCGGGGCGGTGCCGGTGCAGATCGTCGCCGACCTTGATGGTGGAGTCGCAACGCCCATCGTCACCGTCGAGCCGGGGCAGAAAGTGAGCCATCGCTTCGAGGCTCGCCAAGCCGCGGTGTTCGAGAATCCATCCGACCGAGAAGCCCGCCTCATCGTGGAGGTGTGGGGTCAGACCCAAGTCGGCATGCGGTACCTCCCGATGATGACCGATGCCGCAGGAAACTGAATCCACCTCCCCGCGCCGATCGGCCCCTGAACCCCCATGGGAGCGGAGTTGGCCGAGCGCCACGCGTGGGCCCATCAGGTTGCACGCGATGTGGACGACCCCGTGCCGGCGGCGCTCGCGAGTGACGAGCCTCTGTTCGATGTACCCGGCGGGCTCATCCGAATCTTCGACCGCGATTTGGTCTTCGCCAGGCTGGCCCGCTTCGAGAAGCGGGGGGGCGAGGCGGCAAGCAAGTCGTCGTCAAGTCCGACGACCGGGGCCGCACCAACGACGTTCATGCCCTGCGGCACACTTTCGGGACGCACCTCTCGAAGGCAGGCGTTCCCATGCGGACGGCACAGGCCGCGATGCGACACAGCGACCCGAGCCTCACGGCCAACGTCTACACCGACCCGAAACTTCTTGACGTGGCGGGGACGGTGGCGAGCCTGCCGGACCTGCCACTCGATCGCTTCGGTACCCAGCATCCGTGCGTCTAGGCGGGCACCGCTACCCTGTAATCATGCGTCACACCGAAAGCCATCGTTCGCATCGCATCGGATGGCTCCGTGCAGCCGTGTCGGGGGCGAACTGGCGACGCAACCCGAGGCCGAGCACGCTGAACTCACGACCATCTACATGAAGCGCGGGCTCGATGCATCCCTCGCCGCGCAGGTCGCCACACAACTCACGGCCAAGGACGCGCTGACCGCGCACGCCCGCGATGAGTTCGGAATCACCGAAGAACTCGCGGCCCGACCGGTGCAGGCGGCGTTCGCCTCGGGGGGTACGTTCACGGTCGGCGCTGCGCTCCCGCTGCTGCTGGTGCTGGTGTTGCCGAAGGCTTGGCTTGTGTGGGGCGTCTCAGCCGCATCTCTAGCGTTCCTCGCGCTGCTGGGGTCTCTCGCTGCCCGCGCCGGTGGTTCGCCGGTGCTCAAGTCCGCTGCCCGCGGGACGTTCTGGGGCGCACTGGCCAGGGGCTTGACGGCGGGCGTAGGTGCGCTCTTCGGCGCGAGGTTGTAACACGCGGATCTGCCTGCTGCGTCAATCGTCGCTTTCGTTCTTCTTGCCTTGCTTTCCGCCTTCGTTCTCGTTCTCGCCGAGTTGCAGCGATGTGCCGATGAGCGGGAGCGTGGTGGTCTGCGTGGCGGGGTTGTAGTTGCGCACCAAGCCCACAGCCCAGGCACCAGCGATGGCGAGAAACACAACCGCGATGATCGGCTTGGCCGACGCGATCGCGTCGGACGGCTCGGCGTGTTTCTTGCCGTGGATCATGCTCAGCGTGATGTTCTCGCGATGGCGGATGGTGTGGAGGGCGACGCCCAGCACGTGCGCGACGACGAATCCCACCGTGACCCACGCGAGGATCTCGTGAATCTCCTTTACGCCCTCGTTCCCTTGGCCCAGCATGATGCCGGTGACGGCCATCGCGAGCACCAGGCCGAGCAGCGCGAAAATCGCAAGGGCTGAGCCGGGGTTGTGGCCGATGTAGCGCTTGCCGCGGCCTGTGATCGTGCCCTTCATGTACTCGATCACCGCAGCGGGCCCGAAGATGAACGTGCCGAACTTGGCGTAGCGCGTGCCGGCGATGCCCCAGATGATGCGGAGGCAAACCATCATCGCAACGGTCAGGCCGATGATCGAGTGGTAGGGAAAGAGCAGGCTGTCTTCGCCGAGGGCGAGTGAAATGACGGCGGCAGCGATGAAACCACCCGAGAGCAGCCAGTGGAAAAGGCGGGTGGGTAGATCCCAGATGAGGACGCGGTTCACACGGAGGCTCCTTTGGCAGCCCCGGTGCGGAGCAGCCAATGTGATGCCGCCCGGGACGCGATCTCGCCCGAGCGCCACACCATGCGTCCCGACAACCATGTCCCCGGTCATCCTCGTCAACCCGGCACGCTGAGGCTTGGGCGAGAATAGAAGACTAGAGACTCCTTAAAGGATAGCGTGTGCGCGAACGGGCTGCTCGCACAAGAACTGCAATCGAACCGATCGCGTCCATCCGCGCAGTCGTTCCTGACCGGCACAGTCTGGCTCATGGTTCGCGTCGACTCCTGCGACGCCGAGCACGGAGAGAAGCCGCAGCGTCATCCCCGCCACACCTTGCACACCCGCTTGCACCTGCGCTTGCACACGCGCTTGCACAAGCGAGCGTCCACCCAGGTCATTCCCTGTCATCGTCTGGCTTTTGGCCTCGCTCCGGCCGTCCCCGCACCCGTCGCCAGAACTCGCGGATTCTGCGGGGTTTGTCAACCAAAAGCCGCCGGTGTCATCGTGTGACATCGGCGGCAGACAAAGCGGGCGAGGAGGATCGAACTCCCGACATTCAGCTTGGGAAGCTGACGTTCTACCGCTGAACTACGCCCGCGAACGGCTGGATGGTAGCGGGCAGCAAATGGCCCGAGCAATGAAGCAGGGGGAGGGGGAACCTCCCACCGCTCACTTCTTCCGCAGCCACTTCTCCCACAGGCCCTTATATTCGGCCACGTTGTCCTTGGTCACCACGGCCAACTCAAAGTTGTTGATCACCTTCTCGGGCTTCTTGTTGGCGTGAACCTTATCGAAAATCATCTCGACGCTTCGGTAGCCCCAGCCGTAGCAGTCCTGACCGATAAGCGCCTGAACCTGTCCGTTCTCGACGTAGACCAACTCTTCGGGTAGGTGGTCAACGCTGCACACCTTGGCCTTGTCGGCCACACCGTCGAGCGCGTTCTTGGTGAAAAGTGGCCAGCCACCCACCATCGCCCAGCCCGTGATGTCGGGGTTCGCGGCCTGAACCTGCTGCACCTTCTGCGCGGCCTCGGCGGCGGTCTCTGGGTGGTAGTACACGTCTTTGATCTTGATGTTGGTGTGCTTCTTGGCCTCGTCGCGCACGCCGCGAATGCGGGCCTGCAGGTTCGGCGCGTTCTGATTGCCGCCCAGCACCGCGACCACGCCCTTGTCTCCCATGGCCTTGGCCAGTTCGCGCATCACGGCCTTGCCCGCCTCTTCGTCGTTGATGCCGTAGTAGGCGAAGCGCTTGGAATCGGGCGAGTCGGAGTCGAAAGTCACCACCTCAACGCCCTTGTCTACCGCCGAGTCGATCGCGCCCTTGAGCAACTGACCGTCCGAGCATGAGACGGCGATGCCGTCGACACCCTGGCTGGCCAACTGCTCGATGTACTGCGCCTGCTGCTGCGCGTCCTCGTTGTTGGGTGTGCGCCAGTTGATCTTCACCTCAACGCCGTGCTTTTTGGAGAGGTCGCGTGCGGCGTCTTCAGCGCCGGTTCGCGCAGCCTGAAAGACCGGGTTCGATTGGCTTTTGGCGATGACACCGATCTCGTACGACCGGACTTTGTCCGCCGCGTTCAGACAAGCGGCGAGACTCATCACGCCCAACGCGGCGATGGCGAGGGCGGAGCGGCGGGAAAGGCGGGCGTTGACCATCATGGTTGTTGAACTCCTGAGATGAGCCAGAGCGGGTTGGTCTTGGCCGAGCCACAAGGCAGGGTCAGGACGGCCCGTGGGAGGTTGGGCAAACGGGGAAGCGGCAGAGAACCAAGGCGACAGAAGCGAATGCGACAGGTCTTCGAGGGTCCGGTCGTTGGGGTCCGGTCGTCCGCGAGATTGTACCGACACCAACGCCCCGCGCGGCGGAAAGAGAACAGACTGCCTTTCGCAAAGACCGATTCCCGTGGCTTCGGCCTTCCAGCCGATGTCCCGAGCTCGAGTTGAAGGCATCTAGGGCCAAGACGTTGGGGTGCGGCGTACGGGCTTTGGAGGGTCGGTGTGACGCGAGTCAGCCTGATTGCTGGCCGGAGTCCGGTCGCACCGTCAGGGCGTATCGGGCCGCCTTGATCGCTGTCAGCAGCGTGCGGATCGCGAGAATCAACCGCCGCGGCCATGACTCGTGCTCAATAAAGGACGCGTGCGGGTACGGCGTGCGCGAGTCGAGGTGAATCGTTGGACAAGCAGTGAGGATGGGGATCGGGCAGGTGTTGTCAAAGACCACGACCGCCGCGGGACGGAGCCGCCAGACGGCCCACTGCTTCTTGAGTTTGCTCGAACTGTGCTGGCCAAAGACCACCGCAGCGCCGTTGGCAAATCCCAGTGCGTCGATCGACTTCTGGCTTGGTGCGGCGTGCTCAAAGCCGTGTACGGTGTTGGAGACGATAAGCAGTACTCGGGGCAGTTTGCGATGTAGCGCTCGCTGTGGTGATTCACCCGACTTTGATTCGATGCAGGCTCGATCGAGAAACGCCCGTACCAAGCTCAACACCGATTCGTGATGGACCACGAACGCGATGGGTCGCGACCGCCCAGAAGCCCGTTGCACGAGCGCGTTGAGTTGGCTCGGGCTTGCGGGCGCTGGCGGGGTTGGTGCGGTCTTGCCGTCGATGCCCCAACGCTGGTCGATGACGTCGTTGATGGTTTGCAGGATGATCTGACCGTGCGTGAGTCGGCGGTGCGTGATCGCACCGAGCGCATCGCGCAGAAGACTTCGCATCCAGAGCCGGGTGATGCGTGGCAGTTCGGTTTGGTTGTAGAGCTTGCGGGTCATCCACGCCGCGTTGCGCTGCGCGTAGTAGAGTTTCTGCGGCGTGAGTTTGAGCAGCCACGGCGTGTGGTAGACCACCGCGTCAAGATTGAGCACCACGCGACGGCCCGCCCGTCCGAAGCGCAGCGACCAATCAGCGTCATCGCAATAGATGAAATATCGCTTGTCCCAGAAGCCGATGCCCGGCGGTTGGGGGGGGGAGGGGGGGGTGCCGATCACGTCGGACCAGCGGGCGAGCATGGAGCAAGCGCTGACCACGTCAACGTCGATGATGCCTGAGTAGTGACCGCGGCCAACGCGAACCCCGCCGCCGCCAGATGGACCGGCGAGCCAGGCACGGTGCGATGTATAGCGAGGATGGTGGGCGGGCGGCTCGGGGCACATGCGACCGAGCGCTCGATCGAAGTAGATGGTGGTCTCGATGGTGGTGAGTCGGTCGCGGATGTCGACGGTGCGCGAGCCGACCAGCCCGATCGAATCATCGGACTGCATGGCCAAGAGCAGGTGATGGAGCGCATCGGTCGGAAGATCAACGTCGTCGTCAACGAGCCAGACGAAGTGGGGGGAGCGGTCGCCGGTTGAGGGCTGTGCGGTTGAGGGATGTGTGGCAGAAGCGTGCGCAGTGAAGGCGTGTGCGGTGTAGGCAAAGCCGGTGTTGAAGCCGCCGCAACCGCCGAGGTTGTGGCTGTTGCGAACCAGCGTGAGCGACGCGAAGGCGGAGCGAGCGGGAGGGGGAGAGCCACCGAGCTGTCGTTCGTTGTCTTTGGTGATGCTGGTGGTGTTTGATCGAAGCGACGAATCGCCGGCCACAAAGTTCGGATGGTGTGCCCGGTCGGTCTGGTTCTCGACGATGGCATCGGGCCGCCAATCGCGGGCGATGGCGCTGGCCGTGCCGTCGGTGCCGGCGTTGTCGATGACGACGACGTGCAGTTCGACCGCGGGTGAGCGGTCATCGGCGTTTGCCAGAGCCGATTGAAGCGAAAGCGCCGCGAGCGCGGTGTGTACGTGCTCGCGGCGATTCCATGTGACGATCAGCGCGACGACTCGGACGGGCGCGCTGCGTGCGATTGCAGCAGCGGACCGTTCGGTCATTCGTCGCTCTTCTTCTTGGGCTTGCTGGCCTTGGGCTTGTCAGACTTTGGCCCGTCGGACTTGGCCTCATCGGAGTTAGAAGTGTCGTCGTCCTTCTTCGCTCCGGCCTTCTTTTTGGGCTTTGATCCGCCCTCGTCGTCGGTGTGCTCGGCGGCCTCTGGCCCGCTCGGGCCGAAGAGTTTGTTGAAGGCTTCGACGCTAACGTCCTCGATTTTGGCCTTGGAGAGAATCTGGTCCATGGCGCGGTGCTCACGGATCTGCTGTGCGATGACACCGACCTGATTGCGCTGGATGATTTCCTGGCGAAGACGCTCGGGCCGCTCGCCGCGGCTGACGGCGATCTGGGCGATGCGGTTGTTGAGGTCGGCCTCGGTCACCTTCACCCCGGCGAGTTCAGCGATGCGGTCGAGGATGAAGTAGAGTTTGAGTTCGGCCACAGCGCGACCGGCGCTGGTGGAACGCAGTTGGGCGACCTGCTCTTCAACGCGCTGTGCGTCCATGCCGCGGTGCATCATCTCCATGCGGGCACGGTCGAGGCTTCGCTGCGCCTGGTTGGTGGTCAGACGCTTGGGCAGTTCCATCTGCGTGTTCTCGACCAGATACTTGGCGACCTGCTGACGCATCAGGGCCGACTGCTCGACGCCCAGACGCTGGGCGATCTGCGTCTTGACGGCGTCGCGGACGGCCTGACCGTTCTCCAGTCCGTAGCGAGAGGCCACCTCGTCGATGCTGGCGGGAACAATCTCGTCGGCACGCTTAACGTCAAAGGTGATGGTGAGGTCGGTGTTTCGCAGGGCCTCGTTCTCGTGATTCTCGGGGCCGGTGGTCGTGATCTTGACGGTCTGGCCGATCTTGGGCTTGCCCAACTGCTTGGCAAAGTCGCTGACGACCACGCCCAGGATCATGCCGCCGCCGTTGCCGTCCTTGGCGGGAATCTGCACTACGGCGTCAACGATGTTGAGCTGTTCTTTGCCGTCGGCGTCGGTCATGACGGCGTGGCCCGTGAGATAGTCGCCGGGGCCGGGCGAGTCTTTGCTCTCGAGTGCGCCCTCGTTAAGTTGCAGGCGGTGCACTTCCTTGTCGAGCATCTCGTCGGTGACTTCAAGATTGGGCCGCTTGACCTCGATGCCCTCCATGCCCGGAAGATCGAAGGTCGGCATGACCTCGATCTGCACCTCGAAACTCAGCGGCTTGCCGGCCTCGATTTCAGCTTGTACCAGGCTCTCGTCGGCGATGGGATCGCCCACGACCTTGAGGTTGTGGTCCTGAACCGCCTGCTGGAAGGCCGCAGAGATGAGCCTGTTCTTGGTGTCCTTGCGGATCGCGGGGGCAAACTTGCGCTCGACCAGCCTTCGGGGTGCCCGGCCCTTGCGAAAGCCGGGCAGTTCGGCGTCGGCGATCAGGCCTTCGATGCTGGACGTGAGCGTCATCTCGACCGATTCGGCCGGGATTTCGATGATGAGCTTGCGGGCGCAGGGGCCAAGGTCCTCAACCGTCACCTTGTTCTTGGGCAGTTGAAGTTCCGCGTCTTTGTTGATCGTCTGCTCGGCCATGGTCAATGACTCCGGGGACCAGAGTGGGCGGGCCACGCGGCCGCCTACTCCCCGCCCGATTTGCGAACCGCAAGGATAGGCGTTGCCTGAAGCATGATTTGACTTTCTGAGGCTCTATCAGGGCAAGTCGGTGCGGGGATTGGCTGGTTTGATGGGCAAGGGGCGAGCCAACCGCCACAGAAGTGTGGGACCGAGGGGACGGACGTGGCAAAAGTCATGGCCGACCAGAACGGACCCCGATAAGGGTGAACGGAGTATTGCAACGACGTTCCGCATATTCCTGCGCGCAGCGTGTATGCTCTGGTGCGCCGTATTGAGCGACGACAAGCGTCTTGCCGCGAACAACGGACCTGGATCGATCTGGAGTCTCTTCGCCCGTGATCTTCGACCGACTTCTCAGCATGGTCAGCGTCGACATGGGCATCGACCTCGGGACGTGCAACACCCTTGTCGCGGTTCGCGGCGAGGGCATCGTGCTGAACGAGCCGAGCGTGGTTGCCGTGTGGAAGGGCACCAACAAGGTGCTCAAGAACGGTGAGGCTGTGGGCTGGACGGCCAAGGAGATGCTGGGCAAGACGCCCGGCACGATCAGCGCGATCCGGCCGCTGAAGGACGGGGTTATCTCAGACTTTGAGATTACCGAGCAGATGCTCAAGTACTTCATCCAGAAGGTCACGGGCAAGCGCTCGATGTTCGGCATCGGGCCGCGCGTGGTCATCTCGATCCCGTCGGGCATTACCGCCGTTGAGAAACGTGCGGTGTATGACTCGGCCGAGCGGGCGGGTGCCAGACGGACGTACCTCATCGCCGAGCCGATCGCGGCGGCGATTGGCGCTGGGCTGCCCTTTGCTGAGCCTACGGCCAGTGCGATCGTGGACATTGGCGGCGGCACCACCGAGGTTGCGGTGCTGAGCCTGGGCGACATCGCGGTGTGCGAGTCGGTGCGGGTTGCGGGCGACGACATGGACGAGGCGATCATCGCCCACATGAAGAGGACGTACAACCTGATGATCGGCGAACAGACCGCCGAGCGGATCAAGATCGATGTTGGATCGGCCGCGCCCGGCGGCACGGGCGGTCTGGGCGAAGAGGTCTCGATGGAAGTTCGCGGGCGGGACATGATTTCTGGCCTGCCGCGAAAGACCGTGATTACCAGTGAGGAAATCCGCGAGGCTCTGCAGGAGCCCGTCGCGGCGATTATCGAGGCCGTCACTCGCACGCTGGAGCGGTGCGAGCCAGAACTCGCGGCGGACCTTGTGGACAACGGCATCACGCTGGCGGGTGGTGGAGCGCTGCTTCGCGGCCTTGACGTGGTGTTGCGGAACGCGACGGGACTGGAAGCCAGACTCGCCGATGATCCTTTGACGTGCGTGGCCAGAGGCACAGCGATTTACCTTGAGCACATCGAAGAGTGGAAGTCGATTCTCGAGTCGGACCTGGATTCGCCGTGACGGTGACCGCAGTGATGGCGATGGTGGTGGTGGGCAGTGCCCAGGCCACGTAGCGGAAGCCCGCGGGCCGTTGGAAGAATGAGTACCTCAGAGCGGTGACTGTTGAGGGGGCATGAAGGACCGACCAGCGGATGAGAACGAGTTGCCGCGTCGGACCTTGAGGAGGGTGGGGCAGAACCAATGTCACGCCCAACACGCCAGATTCTGAATCCTCGATCAGCCCTCGCAGTGCTTGGGGTGCTGTGCGTGCTGTTCTCGATCGCGCCGCCAAGATGGACGCGCTGGCAGCGAGCGTTTGCGCAGCCGGCACGGACGATCTTGCTGCCGATCAGCCATCCGCTCTACCAACTCGTGGGCGGCTCAACCACCGAGGCGTTGCCGCGCGGCCTGAACGCGGCGGACTTTCGTGCGATCCGTCAGCACCACGACGAACTGCTGACCAAGACGCAGCAACTCGAACGCGAGGCCAAGGGCCTGCGCGAGGTGATCAGCCAGCTTCAACGGGGCATCGACATCAATCCGGGACTGGTGGTGAAGCAGATCACCGCACCGGTGCTGGGTGTCTCAACCGACCTCTCTGCGCGTGTGCTGCAGGTGCGGGCTGGCCGCCGAACGGGCGTTCTGCCGCGTGCGGTTGTTGCCGCGGCGGGCGTACACCTTGTGGGCGTTGTGGTTGCGGTTGATGATCGGATCGCGACGGTGCAGACCATCACCGACCGCTCTGCGCCCAAACTCATTGGTGTGGTGATGCTGCGAGAGGGCGTGCCGGGGCCGCTGTGCCAGTTGCAGGAGCGCAAGGGGCGCGACCTGATTTTCACGGTTGGCGAGGGTGAGTTCATCGATCCGGAAACGTCAGCGCCGATTCCGGTTGAGGCGGGGATGCTGGTCCGCGTTCGAGATGATGCGATGCCGCTCTATGCCGAAGGACTGATCGTGGGCCGTGTCACGTCTGCCGATGTGAACCCCGAGGTTCGGCAGCGTCGGGTGATCACGGTTCGGCCCGAAATTGAGTTTGGCACGCTGCGGCAGGTGCAGATCCGCATGCTCGATGACGCGTCGCCGCTGCCCTTGGGAATGGAATCAGCACACGAGGATGAGTCGGCACGAGCGCTCGCGACGGCGAGCAGAATGAGCCACGGTGCTGGCATGAGGGGGGCAGTGCCGTGAGGTGGACCGTCGTGCTCTTTCTTGCGTGGATAACGCTCGGGCTTGATGCGGGGCTGCGCAGTGCTCTGTCGATCGGCGATGCCCGCATCGCTCCGCTGTTCTCGCTGCCGCTGGTCGTGTTCATCGGGCTTTCTGCGCCGGCGTTGCCCACTCTGTGGTCGTCGTTTTTCATCGGCGCGCTGATCGATCTGACCTCGCCGCGAGCGGGCTTGTTGGGCTTTGCTGGTGGTGAGGGGGGTGGGGGGCTGGGCATGAGCGGGACGGAGCAGATATTGCTCGGTCCGCACGCGCTGGGATACGTCGCCGCGGCGTACTTCGTGCTCACGCTTCGTGGTGTGATGATGCGCAAGAGCATCGTTGCGCTGGTCATCATGTCGGTGCTGGGAGCGATGGTCGAGTCGATCGTCTCGACCGCGCTGCTCACGGTCAAGTCGCTCCATGCGGGCTCGTTTGAGTTCAGTGCTGGGGCGTCGTTGGTGCAGGGGGCTGGCTCAGCGGTGTACACCGCGTTCTCGGCTGCGGTGCTGGGCGTGGTGCTGATACCAGGGCATGCATGGTTCCGATTCTCTGACCCGCTTGCGAGGCGATACGGTGGCCGCTGACAGGGAGGGACAAGGCACCGTGAGCAGTGCGAGCGAGCCGATGGGTCTGCTGATGTTCGATGACACTGACACCCAGACGGGCGTCGGTCAATGTCTGCTTGCGCCGATCAACGATCTGCGTTCGGTGTGCGATGTTCGCACCGGTGCATTGACCACGCTTGAACGGCTGATCGCGTGCTTTCCTGGCAGCGACGTTGCGTTGCGAGTGCCAGAGCGGCTGGTGCAGACCACGCGCGAGCGCCATCCGGCGATGAGGGTCAACGGCGTGCGGTTGCGAAGCGGCGCGCATGTGACCGAGTCCAGCGTGTTGCTGGTCAACGGTCGCTCTCCGTGTTTGGATACAGCGCAGATTGAATCGTGGCGATCAATGCCGCTGGGCAGCGGCGAGTTTGATGCGCATGGCACGCTGATCGCCGCTCGCGTAACGGCGGAGCGAGCGAGCGAGTTTGCTGGCAACGGAGCGTTGCCGAGTGTGCGCGGGCTTGAGGGTGGTGATGGTCGACCCGGTGAGGGCACGGGGGCTGCGGGGGGCGGCGGGGCGACCAGACTGCTGACACGCCCGTGGCACGTTCGGTCGTTCCGCGACGCGTGCTTGGCGATCGATCTGGCGCTGCTGACGGAGAATGACTCGGCGGTTCGTACCAAGAAGACCAGCACGCAGGCCAGCGACCAAATCAGAGCCGACTCGCCGAAGCGATGCGGGAACCACGCGATCCTCATCGCCTCGACCGCAACAGTCTGTCCCGGGGTGGTGATCGACGCGACCACCGGGGCGGTGGTGGTGGCTGAACACGCCACGCTTCGTCCCGGCGCTGTGCTCTGCGGTCCGTGCTATGTCGGGCCTCACTCAACGATCATGGACTGTGCCGTGATCCGCGGCGGCACGGCGATCGGGCCGTGGTGCAAGGTTGGTGGCGAGGTTGGAGGCACCCTCTTTCAGGGCTACTCCAACAAGGGGCACGACGGGTACATGGGCGATTCGTTTATCGGTGAATGGGTCAATCTGGGTGCCAGCACCACCAACTCGAACCTGCTGAACACGTACGGCGAAATCATGTGCCGACCGCTGCAAGCGCCCGCAGGGCCGGGCGGCTCAAATGAGCGCACGGGTGAGAACTTTTTGGGCTGCATTCTGGGCGATCACGTCAAGACGGCGATCTGCACGCGGATCATGACCGGCGCGATCGTGGGCACTGGCACGATGTTCGCGGCGACGCATCCTCTGATGGGCACGCTGCCAGCGTTTCGTTGGATCACCGATTCAAGCCCGGTGAGCGCGGCCTCGTTCGGGGCGGGGTATCGCTTTGAGAAGTTCATCGATGTTGCGAGGGCGGCGATGGCGCGACGCGGACAATCGCCGAGCGAAGCCGCGGTCGCAGCGCTACGTGGGCTTTGGGGGCCTGTGATCAGGTCTTGAGCGGGCTTTGAGCAAGACTTGAGCTAGTGTTGGGCGTAAGACAATCGACTCGGCCAGGGATATCAGCCCTTTTTGCTCGTGTTGCTGCCACGCTCGCGAACCACGTTCTGCGCCGCGTCACGCTTGGCCTGCGACCGCGATGTAGAGGCGATGGCGTGCCCACGAAGCCGAGCGTTGGCGGTGCTGGCCAGCAGGTTCTCGTTGCGGCTGATGATCGAGGCATCGGACTGGGCCTGAAGCGAGGTCTGGCGGGCGTTCATCGCGGCGGCGTCTTGGCCGAACTGACCGCGCGGAGCTTGTCCCGAGCGAGAAACCACGGACGAGAGCGACGCTCTGGGCGCGAGCCTGAGTTTCGGCGTGTTGAGCACCGGCGCGCCGGCCTGAGGCGTTTTGGCCTTCGGCGTGCTGGACTGGGGCTTGCCTCGGCTAGCGGCGGGGATGGAGGTGGAGGCGGCCTTGGCCGAGGACTTGGAGTCCTTAACGCCGGACTTCGCTTTAGAAGAAGCGGACTTTGCGGAAGTCTGCTTCGACATCGGCGTGGGCTTTGTGCTGGCTTTAGAAGTGCCAGCCTTCATGGCACTGGACTTCGATGCGCTGGGCTTGGAAGTGCTGGCCTTCGAGGTGCTTGATTTCTTGGTGGGCACGGGGTCGCTCCGAGAGTGGCGAGCGTGCGCGATATGCCGGTGTCTTTCTCGACACCCGACAAAAGGCGTTATGCCCGCAAGACGGAGTGTACAGGGTGGAGGGGACCGATGCCAGAGAACACGCGGGTTTGGGTGCCAGGAGCCGCATGAATCGCTGTTCATTTGGGCGATGCAAGGTTTGTGACTGAAGTGGGTTGCGCCGGGCGACCTTCATGGCGATGGGGCAGCGTCCAAAGTCCGACGCCTCTGCTCTGGTCTGGTGCAGGCCAGCGACCCAACAAGAACGGCAAAAATCGGTCGAGACCGGTCGAGCCTCATCCACGTACAATCGGCCTATGGACAGACTCCGGTCGATCGTAGTAGGTGTTGATTTCTCGGCGTGCTCGATGGTCGCGTGGCGTCAGGCGGCCAGAATCGCCGCGTGGAACGGCTCGGCCGTCACCGGTGTTCACGTGATCGACACCATGGTCGCGCTCGAACTCGAAGAGGCGATGGCCCACTCGAGCGAAGAGACCCTATCGGCCGCCGCGGGTATCTCTGGCGGCGGTCAGGATGGCCCATCGACCGGTGTTCGGCAGCGGCTGCTCGACGACACTCGCTTCCAATGGACCGACTTTCTGGTGTCGGCCGGCACGAGCGTGCAGGCAGACTTCAAGGCCGTCATTGACTCGCGTGCCGACGGGATCATCGAGGCGACGAAAGAGGCTGGGGCTGATCTTCTGGTGCTGGGTGCTGTTGGTTCTGGCGCGGCCCACGTTGGCATGGGCACGGTTGCGACGTCCTGCGTGCGAAAATCGCCCTGCGGGGTGCTGTTGGTCCGCGAGAGCAAGGCCGCGACGCCCTTCAAGACCGTGGTCTGCTGTGTCGATTTTTCGGATGCTTCCATGCGGGCGCTCGAGAGCGCCGCAAGGCTTGCAGTGCAGGACGCGGCGGCCTTGCACGTCGTTCACGTCTTTTACGCACCCTGGCACGTGCTGCACTACCGCTCGCCCACTCCCGAGACCGACCCCGCATTCCGTGCGCAGTATTCCAATGTTCTGCAACGCCGACTTCAGCACTTCGGAGACGCGATCGGACGCTCGCTCGCGGACCTGAATCCGATCTACACGCTGATTGATGCGTCAGACCATCGCAACGCCATTCCCGAGCATCTTGTCACAGTTGGCGCTGATCTGGTGGTGCTTGGTACCCGAGGGCACTCGAATCTTCGAGACTTCTTTCTCGGCTCAACCGCCGAGAAGGTGCTGCGCGATGCGGCGTGTTCAGTGCTGGCGATTCGGCCCGGAACGTGACGGGGCGCGGTTCTTAGCTTCCGCCGCCGAGAAACCAGACACATTCTTCGCCGAAGAAGCAATGTACGATCAACAAAGCCATGGACGTGGAGCGGGCATGTGCGGATCCGAAGCGCCGATGAGCGACTGATGACGTTGAGCGGCGTGCCCGGCGGCGTGGGCTGGATGTCGTTCGCGGTGTTTCTGGGATTGTCGTTGACGCTTGCCTTTGGCTGGGTCGCACGCCATGAGTATCACACCAGTGGAGTGGGCTTCGCGGTGGTGATGTGCTCAATCGGCGTACTGATGGGCCAGTTGTTCATGTGGACGGGGATTGTTACGCTGGCGTTGAGTCGCGAATCGCTGGAGTTGGAGCGGCGACCGAACGGGGGAGGCATGGGCCGGTATCGGAGTCGATCGCCGATTGTGCTCACAACAAGGTCCTTCGACTTTGATTTCGCGCGGGTTCACGCGGTTTCGATTGAACAGTTCACCGAACGTCATCCCGGTAGCCGCGGCAGAGGAGGTGGCATGAGTTCGTCAGACGTCTGCCGCGCTCGCCTGCTCGTGAAGGGGCCAAGACGCGCGGTGACGCTGGATGAAACCAGCAACCATCGCGATGAGCGTATCGTGCGTCTGGCGGAGCACGTCGCGGCGTTTATGGTTGTTCAAATCCAACACAGTGACGCGAGGGTCGATCGGTAGTGGTGTGGCTCACGCCCGCGTCTTGGCGGCAGACTGCTTTGCCTTACCGGGTTTGGCCTTCGTGGACTCTGGCTTCGCGGGCGTTGATTTCGCTGTGGTTGGCCGCGGCTTCGCGGGTTTCTGGGCCGGCTTGGTCACGGCCTGATACGCAGCGATGTACGTCGCGACAGTCACGCGGCCGATGGCCTCGCCGACCACGTTCAGTGGGACGCTGTCGAGCGACTTGAAGCGCACGCACGCCTTGCCCATGTCAAGTTTGTTGCCGGATGCGGCCCAGGCTTTGCGGAACCGTGCGAGTTCCGCTTCGTTCTGGTAGAGGCCAAAGAGATAGAGGCCGTAGGCGTTCTTTTGGGCAGCCAGACCGGCAAAGGGCAGCGGCTGCTCCGGGTCGCAGTGATAGCCCGGCGGAAAGACGCTGTGCGGCACGTAGTAGCCGATCATGCCGTACTGCATACCCTCGGCGAAGCCCTCACCCAGATTGTCGTTGATGACCTTCCGCAGCGCCTGAATGACGGCTCGCCGCTCGGCGGGAAGTTCGGCCAGATACTCGGTGACCGTCTTGGCTTTGCTTTGCATCGGGGCAGTCTACAGCGAGAGCGACAATCGTCAGCGGAAATGTCCGCCGACAATCGCTCGCTTCGTCCGGCAACGTCAACATCACGTCAGGACGACATACAGAGCGTGAAGCAAGCCCGGCACGTAAAACAGCAGGGTGAGCACGATGTTCAAGAAGAGCGGGACGCCGACCCCGGTCTTCAGCCCCACCGCAAGCGGCGGAAGCAGGATTGCGATGATCACCAGCAACAGTTTGCTCAGTTCGGCGTTGTCGGCCATGACGTGCTCCTGTCTGGCGACCTTTGTCGCCAGACAGAGTTATCGAACCGACCGCTGTGCAGGCGTGAGAAGACCGCATTCAAGCAGGCCCCTTCCTACTCCAGCCAGTCCTTGGCCTTCAGCCGTTGCGGAACGTACTCCTCGGTCACGTAACTGATGCCCTTGTTGATCATGGCCTCAACTTCCATCTTGAAGCCGTTCTTGAGCATCCCCGCGATTTCTTTCTGCCAGCCCTTGTGCTCGGCGAACCACGGATACGCGGCAATCTCGTTGGCTCGCTTCACGTCGTTGTCGGTCAGGTCGATCTTCACGGCGTCGTCAAGGCCGCAGGCGACGAAGTCCTTGGCACGAATGCCCAGAAACTTAGCTTCGGGGATCGCCAAACGTGTTGACTCGAACGCAAGAGAGATGGAGCCTTGCTTGATGACCGAGTAGATGTAATGACCCCACGGATCACAGTCGAGCAGACAGATGATCGGGAGTTTGAGTTCCTGACTCATGCGCTGCAACAGCCTGCGGCAGCCGCGCGGCGGCTGGCCCGCTCCGTGGGTGAGGATGCAGTTGTGTTCCTCCCAGAAGCGGTCCTCGTTGAAGCGGTTCCAGACCGTGCCCTTCTCGACGTGCAGGATGAACTTCGCTTCGCACTTGCCGAACTGGATCACGTCGGGCTCGACGATGCTGGGCAGGGCATAGCCGCCCGAGCCCATCTTTCGGCAGTTGATTTCGTCGCCCTTGTCAACGATCGTGATGTTGCCGACCATTGAGCCGCGGTTCTCGGCGAAGATGTGCAACTCTTCTCGCAGCGCTCCCAGCGTCACCTCAAGGTCTTCGAGGATGGGGTCAGATTCCTCCTGCGCGTCGAAGGTGTTTTCTTTGGTCCCGGCGACGGTGTGCTTGGCCTTGTAAAACACGCCTCGAAGGCTGGAGGTCTTGCCTTGATCTATCAGGTCGCGGATGGTTGAGCAGTGCAGCATGGTCTGCATGAACTGCTTGGCCTGGTTCAGGTTGAACAGTTGGCGATCTTGCTTGGCCTCGCCCATCTCCAAGATGCCGCGCTTCTTGTTCCAGAGCGTGTTGGAGCGAGAGCGCGTGGGGATGTGCAGCACCGGCTCGTTGCCCTTGAACGCGTTCTTCGAGACTCGCGCTGCAAGTTCGGCGATCTGCCCTTTGGTCCGATCGTCTCGAGCCTTCTTTGCTGGCGAACGTGGAGGGACGGGGCGTTTGCTACCCGCGGCAGCAGTGGGCTGGCTGGTGCGGGAGGTGGCTGCTGCGGCTTTCGCCACGGCGGGTTTGGCTTGCTTGGCCATCCTGTGGGCACTCCGTTGCCGGTTGAAAGTTGGGCTGATTTGGGCGAGAACCGGGCTTCGCTGCGTTGTTCGGTGGGGTCGGGTAAGTGTACGTCTGGGACCGTGCCTGCGGTTACGTGTGGCGCTTGTCGCGTGAGAATCGCCGCGAGTGTCGATGTTGACCGGTGTAGGGGCGGTCAGGACGCGGCGGGATTCACGGATTCGCAACGCAGAGCACCAGGGTGCGGTATTGGCTGAAGGCTCGCGAGGGTGTATCTTATCTTGGAGTTGGTGCCGAACGGGCTGGAGTTGGTGGTGATTGCGGTGGTGGGGGCCGGAGATCGAAGCGATGCGAAGCAAACGCGTACTGAAGGGGCTGCTGCGGACAGCGCTAGGCCTGCCCTTCGCCGCCCTGTTGCAGCTGGTCTCGCCGCCGGACGCCTCGGCTCTGAATGATGAGCCCGCGACCTCTGGTGAACGGATGATGCAGACGGGCGCGCGCGAGTTGGAGGCCGAGAGCCGCTCTGCGGGGCAGATGAAGGAAGGATCGCTGGCGGCGGAGTCCGAAAGCGACTCGATGAATCGTGCCGAGGGTGTCGAGGCGAGCGACCTGTTCGCAGCGCTTGGCGGCCCGGTTGTGCGTGAGACGCTGACCTCGACAATCGTTCAGCGCGATGCCAAGGGGGCGTTCAAGCGACTGGGCAACATTCCGGAGGAGGCGGCCGTAGCCGCGCTGGAACTTGATCCAGAAGTGCGAGCCTACTGCCGCGGTGTGTTTGCTGAACGCAAGATTGCGTTGGGCGTGCTGCTGGCCGATCACATCGACGAAGCGATCGCCTATGGCGACGCGATCGACAGTGGTGAGCGAGAGGTTGTTTCTGAGCTGATCACCGTGCTGCGCACCGAATGGGAGTCGGGTGCTTACGGGGAGGGTTCGCAGCGCAACGGCGGCAGTGTGTGGTGGCCCCAGATGGTTGGCCCAACTCAGCCCGAAGCGCAGACAACGCGCACGGGCTGGAGGTCGGGCACGCGAACCGCGCTCATGAGCGATCTTTCGGCGGTGCTGAGCGCTGGGCAGTGCTTGGAACTTGAACGCATGGTGAGCGAGTACTGGGAAGCGTGGGTGAAGTGGGAACTACGTTCCAAGAAATCACCCAGCGAGGGCGAGTGCCTTCGGACAAGAGATAGGCTCGAGCGTCAGTTGTTCGCCGACGATCTCCGCCGCGCCAGCGACGATCTGTTCAAGCCCTTTCGAGAGAAACTGGACAAACTGTTCCTGGCCGTTGAACCAACCAACGAGCAGCGTGACCGGATCAAAGCCGCCGTGCGCACGCACATGGTCGAATCAAGACTGCGACCTCGCATCAATCAGCGTGTTCGGCTCATGGAATCGCTCTACACCGCGTTGGATGAAGATCGAAGGGCACGGCTTTTCGGTCTGATCGCGGCGGAGACGGCGGGGGGCAGTTGGTGAGTTCTCAACCAGCGGATTTGGAGGCAGCCGGGCCTCGTTCAGAAGAGTCCCGGCCCATCGCTGGCGGGCACCAGTTTGCCGTTCACCAAGCGAAGCTTGGGCTTTGCAGGCTTGCCAGCACTCATGCTCGTCTTGGCTGATGAAGCAGCAGGGTTGGTGGGCTTTACGCGGGTGCCCGGATCGGTCCCTTGGCGAGTCTTGGTCGGCGGGGAGAGCGACGGAAGTGGTGGCTTGTTCTTGGGTGCAGGCCCTGCCCTTTGCGGCTTCGTTGGCGCGATCGTGGTTCCGCTAACCGACTTTGTCTTCGACGACCCCTCGCTGGGTTTGCGTTGCTTTGCCTGGCTCTTCCCGGCACCGTGCCGCGGCGTTCGCGTTACATCCTGGGTCTGGATTAGACGGGGCTGCGACTGGTCAGCATCATCAACATCGTTTGATCCCGCGCGTCCGAGCGAAGCGACCTTTACGCGCGCCAGTTCGGCCTTGGATGCATCTCTGAGTGATGCGGGAAGTTCTGATCCAGCGCGCTCGCGGCTCTGAGCGGCGGCGGGCTGATCGAGAGCCGAATCAACGATGATGACGCCGTCGTCGTCCTCGAAGAACGCCTCATCGCCCGAGGGCTTGATCACCTTTCCGTCCTCGTCGAGCGACTGATCGACCACCGCCGTCCGCTGCCGCGCTTGGGCCAACAACACCTCGTACAACTTCGCGGGTTCCTCGTTGGTGATGGAAGCCACGGCCTGGGCAATCTCGCCGATGTACCGCTCGAAGACGTCGCGGCGCAGGCCTTCTCGCTTCATCTTCAGTCGCTTACGAAGATACGTGCCGAGTTTGCGGCCGCACTCCATCAACGCCAGCTTCATTTCCTTGCGAATCTCGTCGTAGTCGGCGATCGCCTCTTTGCTCTCGCTGGTGAACGGAACCCACACGCTGGCCATGTGGATCATGATGACCAGCGGCCCGGCGGGCAGGCTGTTCCGCGGCTGCTGCAGGCTGTAGTTCTTCCACGCCGTCTCGGTCACGGCCTTGATGCTTGAACACGCCGACTGCTGGAACTGCAAGGGCACGCGATTGGCGAAGCGAATCACGCGAGCGCTATCGTCGGCCGGAAGATCGCCGCCGAACGCGATGGCCGCTTCAATCTGGAACGGTCGGCCGCGATACACCTCCGGGCTTCGCGAACTGGCGGCGTAAAACTCCGCCCGAACGCCCTTGAGCAAGCCCGCAAGTAGTTGCCGCACGCCGATCGGGGCCAGGCAGTCGGTGGGGGGCGGAGGAAACTTGCCGTCCTGAAACTCGCGAAAGAGTTTCTCGGCCCGAGCGTGGTCGATGTCGCCTACGCGGGTGCGGCTGGTCACGCCGATCTTGTCGCACAGCGCCGATGCGGTGGCCGAGGAGATTCGGCTGAACTTCTCTTGCAAAAAGGTGTAAAGCGTGTAACTCCCGCCGCCCTTGGGCTTGTCGGCATCGGCCTCCTTGAGCATCTGCAAGAGGATTCCGAGTTCGATGCCCTTGGGGTGTGGCTGAATCTCCTTTGTCTCAGGCGGCAGTTCGTCGATGGCTCGCGGATAGAGCACCGCGCCGTGCGTCTGCACCGTCGATGCTCGCTCGGCGCTTGTGCCCTTGCCGCCGGCAGCGATTGCCTCGTTTGCTTCTGCTTCGCCCGCAGTCGGGGCCTTTGAGTCCGCACGCTCAACCGATCCACCCTTGCGAAAGTTCAGTTCGTCGTCAACGTCTTCCGCGGCGGTTCTGCTGGGCGGGACGAACGTGATCCGTGCATGCGGATTTGCGATCGCCGTCAGTTCAAGAAACTCGTCAACACTGCCGCGGCCCTTCTGATACCGGCCCTCAAGTTCGATCGAAACGCTGGTGCCCGTCGGGTAGGTCGCGGGCGAAAGAAACTCGCCCGACTGCCAGAGTTCTCGCGTTCCGGCCGTCAACGTGTGCAATCGAACCAGCGGAAAGTCGTCGGTTTCTTCGTCGACGGTCACCTCTGCGCGGTTGGTCTTGGTGTTCATCGCCAGTTCGATATGGTGCGCCGGTTTGTGCGCATTGGGCCGCGTCTGGATCATCATCGGACGGCCGGTGGTGATCAGCCCGTACATTCCCGCAGCGGAAATGCCGATGCCCTGCTGCCCGCGCGACATCTTCAATCGATGGAACTTTGACCCATAGAGCAGCCTGCCGAAAATGTTCTCAACCTGCTGGCGCACAATGCCCGGCCCGTTGTCCACCACCGTCACGCGATACCGCGAACTCTTCGCCGTGCTGGGCCGATCGGGCTGTAAGTCCTCGATGACGACGGTCACGTCGGGCAGAATGCCGCCCTCTTCGCACGCGTCGAGCGAGTTGTCAACGGCTTCCTTCACGCAGGTCAGCAGCGCCTTGCGCGGGTTGTCAAAGCCCAGCAGGTGGCGATTCTTTGCGAAGAACTCGCTGACGCTGATGTCGCGTTGGCGTTCTGCCATGCTCTGGGCCGTTGCACGCGGCTTGAGCGAAGTTGAAACTCCAGCGGCTTGGGAACTTCCAACTCGCGTGCCCCGGGGCGAGTTCTTTCGGGGTGGTTCGGCGACGGCCATCGTGTGTCCCTCCTTGGTGTTCTGACTCGGGCGACGGGTGACGAGACCGGCACCCATTGAACGCGAGTCATCGCCATGCCGAGTCCGGAGTCCTTCCCGAACGCCGTTGAGCATGATCCGCAAGAATACTCACCAGCTCGTGCGGCGGGTCAAGTTGCGTCCGAGGCCGGTCGAACGCTCGCCGCACGCGGCTTGCTGGCGCAGATCGCGCTTGGTTGGACCACGAGCGCGATGATTGTTCGTGTGATTGATGTTGTGCAGCGATAGATCACGCGAATCGCAAACGCAAAGAGTCTTGCCAAACTGCCTGTTTGGGTTGCATCCGGACACCTTGGGGCCTATGACCCCTTGTGACCGGAACCTTGACCATGCTCCCGTTGGAACCGATCAAGCGAGCCACCACACCAAACAGAACCAGAGTCGTTCCTGTCACAAACGAGGATTCTGAGCGCGAAGCCAAACACACAATGGCTTCCGGGAGACTCATCGTCGTCGCCAATCGTCTGCCGGTGAAACGGACTGGCAGCGGCGAATCTGGCAAGTGGACAGCCACCGACGGCGGCTTGGTGACCGCCTTGCGTCCTGTGTTGCGCGACCCAGCCCACGGCGGGGTTTGGGTTGGCTGGCCGGGATCAGTCAGCCGAGAGCCTTCGCAGCGACCTTTCACGGTCGACGGCATTCGGATGCACCCCGTCCAACTCTCGCAACGCGAGGTTGACGCCTTCTACCACTGTTTCTCGAATCGAACCATCTGGCCGCTCTATCACGACGCGATTCGGGCGCCGGAGTTCGACGAGTCGTGGTGGCAGGCATATGTGCAGGCCAACCAACGGTTCGCGCGCGCCGCAGCGAGCGCCGCACGTCCCGGCGACGCGGTCTGGATTCACGACTACCACCTGCAACTCGTTCCGCGGATGCTTCGACAACTCAAGCCCGACCTGAAAGTTGGGTTTTTCCTGCACATCCCCTTTCCGCCTGGGGAACTGTTCGGCTGGCTGCCGTGGCGCAAGCCGCTGCTCGAGGGCTTGATGGGGTCGGACGTTGTCGGCTTTCAGACCGAGTCCGACGCCCGAAACTTCGCAAGCGCTGCACAGCGATACGTTGGAGCAAAGCAAGTCAGCGCTGAGACGATCGAGCACGAAGGTCGGCGCATTCAGGTCGGCGCATTTCCCATCTCGATCGACTTTGACGAGTTTTCGGCTGCCGCGGACGATCCCGCGATCAAACTCGCGGCGGCATCGATCCGTCGAAAGGTCGGCGACACGCGAAAGATCTTGCTCGGCGTTGATCGGCTCGACTACACCAAGGGCATTGACCTGCGGCTGCGCGCTTACGAGCGGGCGTTGCAGACCAAGCGGTTGAGTGTGGAAGATTGCGTGCTGATCCAGGTCGCGGTGCCCAGCCGCGAGCCTGTTCCCGAGTACGGCAAGATGCGCGATGACATTGAGCGACTGATCGGGCGAATCAACGGCGAGCACGCCGTTCCCGGGCGTGTTGCGGTCCACTATTTCCGGCGCAGTTTGCCGCGAAAGGAGCTTCTGGCCTACTACCGCGCGGCGGACGTGATGGTGGTTACGCCCGTTCGCGACGGCATGAACTTGGTGGCCAAGGAGTATGTGGCCACACGCAACGATGGGACGGGCGCCTTGGTGCTGAGTGAAACCGCAGGGGCCGCCGAGGGTCTGACCGACGCGATCATCGTCAATCCTCGTGACCTCGAGGGTGCTTCCGAGGCGATGGTTCGTGCCGTGCGGATGGACACACTCGAGGGCAACGCCCGCATGATGGCCATGCGAGAAACGGTTCGCACCGGCGATGTACACCGTTGGGCAGTGCGATTCCTCAGAGTGCTCGCACGATGACGCGTCTCAGTGATCCACTGCGAGAGGCGATTGGGCGCCTCGCCGCGACGCCCATCTTGCTTGTCGGCTCTGACTTTGACGGTGTGGTTGCACCGATCGCACCCACGCCCGACGCGGCGGTGGCGGAAGAGCGGATCGTTGGCTTGCTCGAGCAGTTGGCCGGGCTGAGGTCGACTCACGTTGCGGTGATTTCGGGACGGGATCGCGAATATTTGGAGTCCTCGCTGCCCGTTCTCGTACCGTCGGCGATGCTCATCGGCGGGCACGGCGTCGCCTCTGCGGCGATGCCCGAACTCAGCCCCGATCGCCGGGAAGCGTTGGACAAACTTGGATCGATCCTCGACGAAGAGGCTGCCGCTCTCGAAGGTGCGATCGTCGAGCGGAAGTCGGCGTCGTGCGCCCTGCACTATCGCCTGAGCGATCCCGCTGTGGTCGGGCCCGTGCTCGAGCGTGTTCGGGCCAGAGCGAGCCGGGTGCCCGACACCCACGTTCTCGATGGGCACCAGGTCTTAGAAGTTGGCGTTGTCAAGCCCGACAAGGGCGACGCGCTCATGCGGGCGAAGCACTGGTTTGGTGCCCAAGGAGCGCTCTTTCTCGGCGATGACGTGACCGACGAATCTGCGTTCGAGCGGCTGAACGACGAGGCCTTAGCGGCGGGCGGCTTCGGCACGGGCGGATCAGTCAGCGTCAAAGTGGGGCCGGGCCAGACAGCAGCGGGCTTTCGTGTGCCCGATCAGTCCCACGTTGCGAGCGTGCTCGCGGAACTGCTCGACCGCCGGCGGGAGAGGTTGGCCGAGGACGACCAGCGCCGCGTGCCCATCGAGCGGCACGCGCTTTTAAGCGATCAGCGCACCGTGATGCTACTCGACCCGCGCGGCAGCGTTGTTTGGGGTTGCCTTCCACGAATCGACGCGCCGGCGATGTTCTCAGCGCTACTCGACTCAGATCGCAGCGGTTCGTTCGACGTCTCTCCCGAAGAAGTGCTCGGCGAGCCAACGCAGCAATACCTGCCCGATACTTTCGTGCTCCAGACGTCCTGGGGCAACGGCCAGATCGTGCTGACCGACTATCTCGATTGTTCCGGGGGCAAGGCCTTTCAGCGTGCCGGTCGCACCGATCTCATTCGCGTTGTCGAGGGGTCGGGGCGGGTGCTGCTGCGATTTGCACCGACCCTCGACTTTGCCCGCACCCGGACGCGACTCACGCAGCGCGACGGCGGGGTCGAGATTGAAGGATGGCTTGATCCGGTCGCGCTCATCTCGCCGGGCGTGGCGTGGTCCATAGTTGAAGAGGGCAATCATCACGCAGCGACGGCGTCCTTCGACCTTGTGCCCGGTACGCCGCTGGTCATGGAACTTCGTTACGGCACCGCGAGCGTTCGTCCTGCGGCGGTTTCGGAGCCGGTCCGTCGGGATCAGACGCTCGGCGTGTGGCGCGGATGGGCGCAGACGCTGAATCTGCCAACATTCAAGGCCGATCTGGTCAAGCGAAGCGCGCTGGTGCTCAAGGCCCTTTGCCACGGGCCGACCGGTGCCATCGCCGCGGCGGGGACCACGAGTTTGCCCGAACAACTCGGTGGAGTACGCAACTGGGACTATCGCTACTGCTGGCCGCGCGACGCTGCGATGGCCGCATCCTCGCTGGTTCGCTTGGGAAACACGGGCATCGGCCTTCGACTGCTCGATTGGCTGAGCGAAGTTGTGGCCAGTTGTGCGTCGCCCGACCGTCTCAGACCCATCTACGACGTCGCGGGGCGAGAACTCGGCCAGGAAGGCGAGATTGGTGAGTTGCGAGGCTTTGGTGCCTCAAGGCCGGTCCGCGTCGGCAACGCCGCATCCAACCAGGTTCAACTCGACGTCTTCGGGCCCATCGTCG
>JBGSRG010000512.1:0-3858 GCA_041737685.1 Phycisphaerales bacterium
GCGATTCGGGTCTCGATCGTGCTCTCGGGCAGGCCCAACACTCGCCCGATCTCGCGGTAACTCATGCCCTGCACTGCCTTGAGGATCAGCGGCTCGGCGGAGCCCTCGGGGATTTCGCGCGCCAGTTCGAGCAGCCGATGAGCATGGTCGGCGAGTTCATCGTTCAACGCGATGGGCGTGGGTGACCGGAGCGAAGCGCGGTCCGTGAACGAGCTTTCGCTTCGAAAGGCGTTGGCCACTTGGGCCCAGCCTTTGCGTCGAACCGATGCTTTGCGACCGTTGGCCTTCGCCACGCTGAGCGCAACGGCCCGAAGCCAGGGCTTGAAAGCGGTGGGGTCGCGCACGTCGGCGAGTTTGGCGCTGAGCATGAGGGCCACGTCCTGAAGCAGGTCTTCGATCTCCGCGTCGCGGGGCTTATGCGCCACCAGGATCGCGGCGACCCAGCGCCGGTAGCGTTCCCAAAGGTATTGGAGTGCGGCGGAGTCGCCGCCGATGGCCAGCGTGATGAGGGCAACGTCAGGGTCGATGGTCGGCGTGTGCGCGCAGGGCGAGCGCGGCGCGTCCTGCGGGGGACAGGGGCTTGTTGAGTCGGCCGGATGGGACAAGCCGAATCCTTGTCGTTCAGGGCATGGCGTGGGGGTGCCAAAGGTGGGCAGGGCCAAACGTGATGGAGCTGAACGTGTTTTTGGGGGGGGAAGGAGAGGAGAAGCCGGAAGATTGGGCCAGAATCAGGGTCGATACGCGGGTGCCAAAGCCATGTGCCAGAGTCCTGGGCCAAGTGCGAATCGGCACGTCGATCGGATAGCATTCCTCTCGCAGAACCGTTCGCGCGCACATACGCTCATACAGATGCGCGAGAGTTTGGCTTCCGTCGGGTCGACGCGGTCGTCGGCGAGCGCCGGCGTAGGTCGGTCTTTGCGGAGCGTACCGCGGTGTGAGAAAGGGCCTGGTGCCGGTCGTCTGAAGCGATGAAGATGCGAAACGACCTGAGCACTCCCGGCGACGTCTCCCTGATGCCCCTGGGCGATCATCTGGAAGATCTGCGCCGCCGACTGATCTACGCGATGCTGGGCATTCTGCCGGTCGTGGTCGTAACGCTCTGGTTCGGCAAGGCGCTGCTGGGCGTGATCGTGGCCCCGGCGATCGAGGCCCTGCGTGCCAAAGACCTGCCCGTTTCGTTCCAGGTGCTGTCGTTCTTTGAGGGCTTCAACGCCTATCTCAAGGTATCGCTGGGCGTGTCGATCATGGTCGGCGCGCCGTGGGTGTTCTATCAACTATGGCGGTTTATTGCGCCCGGCCTGCTGATTCACGAGCGCCGGTTTGTGTATGTGCTGTCTCCGCTCTCGGCGGTGTTGACGCTTTGCTCAGCGTTGTTCTTGTACTTTGTCATGCTGCCGGTGGTGCTGCTGTTCTTCGTCACGTTCAACTCGTCGTTGCCCGCGCCGGTGCCCGATGCCCGATCCTTGCCGCCGGGCGTCACGCTGCCCGTGGTGCCCATGTTCAAGGCCGACCCGATCGCACCGCCCGAAGGCTCGTGGTGGGTCAACACGTCGCTCAGCCAACTGCGCTTTGCGCTGCCTGATCGGGATGAGAGCGCATCGGGCGAAGTCAGCGCGGACGCAGCGACAGCGCCCCGCGTGGGCACCGTGATTCGCGGCGTGCCGCTCACGGGCGACCAACTCATCAGCCAGCAGTATCAACTCGCCGAGTATGTTTCGATGGTGGTGATGTTCACTCTGGCGCTGGCGCTGGGCTTTCAGATGCCGGTTGTGGTGTTGCTGCTGGGCTGGGCGCGGATCTTGTCGGTGGGGCTGCTGACCAAGTTTCGAAGGCACGCGATGCTGGTCTGTCTGATTCTGGGCGCGGTGCTGACCCCGGCGGACCCGCTCTCGATGATGCTGCTGGCGGTGCCGCTGTGGCTGCTCTTTGAGTTGGGTGTGATGCTGCTGCGATGGCTGCCCGCCGCACGCCTGGTGGGCGAATCGCAGGAAGAACCGCCGATGTGAGGCGGATAATCAACTGATCCAGCCGCGATGGTGAGGACTCCCCCTCTCGATTTCGGTGCAATCAAGACCTCTGTTGATCGTTCTGTCTGGGGGGCGGGGCGAACGGGAGGAGTCTCATCATGCGCCGCACGTTGTTCGCTATCTCCGCCTTCAGCTTCATCGCAGTCGTCGCCCACTTCGTCACAACAGCGAACGCGCAGACTGGTCCCACGACTATCGATGTTCAGTACGGTGACGGCCATGTTCGTCAGAGACTCGATGTGTATCTGCCCGCAGACGCTCTGTTTGGGCCGCCCCGTCCCGTGCTGCTGTTCATCCACGGCGGCGGTTGGCAGGGCGGCGACAAGAACACCACCGCGGCGAGGGTCAACCAATTCGTCCGCCTGGGCTTCGTCGGTGTCAGCATCAACTACCGCCTCTCCGGCGACGCCCCACACCCTGCACAGATCCATGATTGCAAGGCCGCCATCCGTTGGGTGCGAGCCAACGCCGCATCGTTGAACGCTGACCCCCAGCGCATTGGCATCTGGGGCACGTCGGCGGGTGGTCACCTTGTTGCGCTCGTCGGCACCTCTGGCGATGTGCCTGGTCTTGAGGGAGCCGTCGGACCAAACGGGGCATTTCCGAGCGACGTGCAGGCCGTGGCGGATTGGTTCGGCCCCACTGACCTGCTCTGGATCACGGGCACACACGGCGCCTGCAACTCTCCCGAATCACGCATGGTCGGGGTCTGCCTGCAAACGCTCATCGACAACCCAAACGACCCCGATCTTGACGACGAGCGAGCCCATGTCGCTTCAGCAAGCCCCGTTACGCACGCTTCGCCGCAAGACCCGCCTTTCCTCATCCAGCACGGCACCGCCGACCCGGTCGTGGACCCTCATCATGGCACATTGCTCAAGCAAGCGCTCGACGGAGCCGGAGTTTCCAATGCGCTGCGCTTTGTGCAGGGTGCTGGCCACGGCCTGTCCGCCGATGAAGAGTTGTACGTTCGCAGATTCATGGTTGAGACTCTCAACGCCGCGGTCTGCCAGGGAGATTTTGATCTCAACGGCGTGTGGAACCTGCTTGATCTGCTCCGCTTCCTGCAACTCTGGCAGTCGGAGCTCGGGACTGATGAGCCCAAGCCGAGCCTGATCGATCTGAACGACGACGGTACCGCAGACCTTCTGGATCTGCTCGCGTTCCTTGAGACATGGCTTCCCGGCTGTTAGGCGAAGTCCGGCGGGTACCATGCCGGGATGTCATCTGAACCCGCTCCCATACCACCCGTTTCGACCGAGCCACTCTCGAGCGAGCATGTCCGAAAGATCGCCCGTTTGGCGATGCTCGATCCGAGCGATGAAGAGCTTTCGCTGGCCCGCGTGAACCTCTCAGCAGTTCTTGGCTATGTGCAACGCTTGGACGCCGCTGCGGCGGGTGAATCGGCAGCAGCAGCCGTCGCGGTGCCGCACGATCAACATATCAACGCCCTGCGTGACGATGTGACCGGACCAACGCTCGACCGCCAAACGCTTTTATCGATGGCGCCCAGCGTGAGCGGGCCGTATGTCTGGATACCCGCAGTGCCGGGACAGGATGGTGCTGGGGGCGGCGGCGTGAGGGAGGGGGGGAGCGCATGAGCCGAGGCGCTGGCGGCGAACCATCGCAAGATTTGTGCGCACAGTCTGAGCGGCTCGCCGCAGGAGGCTGTTCGAGCGATGAACTGACACGTCAATCGCTCGGCGCGATCGACCGCACCAACCCCACACTCAACGCCTTCGTCGAGATCTTTCACGATCGGGCCATGCAGCAGGCCAGCGCCGCTGACCGGCGGCGCGCATCGGGTCAGGCCCTTGGGCCGCTCGACGGT
>JBGSRG010000528.1:0-1590 GCA_041737685.1 Phycisphaerales bacterium
CCGCCGTCGCTCTCGCGTGCCGACGCGATCGCGTCCAGAAACCAGTCGTACAGCGGCCGATGGTCCTCAAACTCCAGCGTGCAGATCGAGTGGGTGATCCGCTCGATCGAGTCCTCGATGCCGTGGGCCCAGTCGTACATCGGATAGATGCACCACCGGTCGCCCGTGTTGTGATGATGCTGGTGCAAGATGCGGTACATCACCGGATCTCGCAGGTTGAAGTTGTTGCTCGCCAGATCGATCCTGGCACGCAGCGTCATCGAGCCGTCGACGTGAACACCCCGCCGCATCTCGTCGAGCAGTTTCAGGCTTTCCTCAACCGGCCGGTCGCGGTGCGGACTGGTCGCGGGCACACCCGGCTTGCCCCGCCGCGTCGAGACTTCCTCAGCACTCAACTGACAGACATACGCCTTGCCCGCCTTCACGAGCGCTACCGCATATCCGTACATCGTCTCGAAATAGTCGCTGGCAAAGTAGACCCCGCCGGCGTGCGGGCCAGCATCAAATGAGCCGGCCTCAAACGCCGACACCAGCCACGCCACGTCGCGCTTGATGCTCTCAACATACTCGCGCTCTTCCTTCGCGGGGTTGGTGTCGTCAAAGCGCAGGTTGAACTTACCACCAAACTCCATGGCCAGACCAAAGTTCAGGCAGATGCTCTTGGCGTGCCCAACATGCAGATAGCCGTTCGGCTCAGGCGGAAACCGCGTGTGAACCCGCGGTCTACCCACTCGCTCGGCGAGTTCGGTCTCCGCTTTGGGCCACACGCCCCATCGACCCGACGCGATGTCCGCGTCGATCAACTGCTCGATGAAGTGCCGCGGGGCATTTGCATCATCCGCGCCATCTGCGGCACGACCAGCGGCAGCCCCCGCCGGGTGTGCTCCCGTCGCATCGGGCTTGAAGCCCTGAGCAACGTGCCGCGCCGACAAGGGTCCGTGATCGTGAGACTCGGGATTGATCGGTGATCCGCATGACATCTGACCGTGAGGATAGCCTGCGACCGGCGCGCAATTGATCCATAACTACTCAGCGGCCAGATTCAAGACCACAGCGCCGGCCGGCGACGTCCGCCGCCCAAACGCTCGTTAGGTTCCACGCTTGCCCGCACCGCTCTTGCCCCCGTCCACTTCCTTGGAATCCTGCTTCTTCTTGGCCTCCGCCGCCGCGGCCTTCTTCCCGGCCTCAACGGCCTTCTCCACTGCGCCGTCAAATCCCGAATCGTGCGGGTTGCCGATCCACGCGATCTTGCCGTCGTGGCCAACCACAAACGAACTGGGAATGCCCGTGCGGCCCGCCGGCAGCATCCACGCCGTCGACATCGAGCGATCGGCGTCATAGGCCACGGTGTAGTCCATCTGCTTGCCCTTGCCCTTCACGAACTGCTTCACACCATCCAATCGCGTGTCAGGCCCGCCCTGGCTCTTTTGCCGCTCGCTCGCGGCGACGCCGATCACCGTCAGCCCGTCAGCGCGGTGCTTGGCCTGCAGTTCGGTCAGGTGTGGAATCGCTTTCACACAAGGCGGGCACCACGTCGCCCAGAACTCGACGATGTACACCTTGCCCGCCTCGAGTTCCTGCATCGAATCG
>JBGSRG010000546.1:0-1622 GCA_041737685.1 Phycisphaerales bacterium
CGGCAGATCATCGAGCGTTGTCGCCGAATCAGGGGCCGGCCCGCGAGACTCGACAACGTACGCGTAACGACCGTCAGCGCTGATCGTCAGGCACGAGGGCGTGGCCAGGGCGGAGTTGGAGACGGGGATCTGCGCAAACGGCGTGTTCGGCTCCTGAATCGGCAGCAAGACGATCGTCAGGTTGTCGCGACTGAACGGGTCGATGGACCCGAGACTTCGAGAAACAAAGGCATCGGCCTCCATGTCCGCATCACCGATGGCGACGATGTAGCGACCTGCAATGACATTCGAGTTGCCCGAGGCGTTGGCACGCCCGTTGTTGTTGTGGTTGTTGCATCCAGCACTCAGCAGTCCGGTGGCGATGCCGGCAGCACACGCGAGCACCGAACAGGCGGTTCGGCAACGTGCCGCGAGGCCGATGGGTGAAACGAACATGGGCGATGGCCCCGCTTGCGGCCGAACTTGGTGAGTTGAAAGCATGTTGAGAATCTCTCCGGAAGGTCACTCTTTGGTGGCCAAGTTGCCGTGCTGGTTCATCAGGCCGGATTTGCCGGACCTCTGCCTCCAAACAGCATAGCAAGATCGACCGTCGCGCCGGGCGGCGGCGGCAGTGGGGCATGGTCGGTGTTGAAACCGAAATCCTCGACAGTTAGAGCGCGGAGCATCACGATCGCACGGGCCATGTCCTCGGGCAACGGCGCCTGAAAGTTCATCGACTGCCCGTGAATCGGATGGGCGAAGCGCAGCGTCGTGGCGTGCAGCGCCTGGCGTGAAAGCGGCAGCGGATGCTCTGCGACACCGACGGTCTCCCCGTTGTGCCAGGCTTTGGTACTGGCATTAGCGATCATGCCAGGCAGCAGTTGCTCGGCACCGCCGTACATGTCATCTCCCACGATCGGGTAGCCGAGATGTGAAAGGTGGACACGAATCTGGTGTGTGCGGCCGGTCTTGAGTTCGAGTTCGACCAAGGAGTATCCGCGCCCCGGATCGCTGGGTGAGCCGTCGCGACGGGCCGTGGTCAGTTCGTTGGAAACCGGATACCGCTCTCGCAAGCGGTAGATGGTGAGGGCGGGCTTGCCCAGCACGTCATGGCGGACAACGTACTTCTCTCGATAGCCCTTGGCCTTGGAGGGATGTGGCCCCAAGGGCAGGTCGATGTGGTCGATCGCCGGCTCCATTTGGCCGTGGACAAGCGCGAGATAGCGTTTGTCAACCGTTCGGACCTCAAACTGGCGGGCCAGTTTCCAGTGGGCCTCATCGTTCTTGGCGAACACGATCAGGCCTGAAGTGTCACGGTCGAGCCGGTGGACCACGCCGGGGCGGGCAAAGTCTTTGCCAACCGTGGACAGCGCACCGGACGTTCGATTCTGAAAGTGCCACGCCAGCGCATTGATAAGCGTGCCCGAGAGGTGCGAGCGGGCCGGATGCACGATGATGTCCGGCTGCTTGTTGAGCACGATGATGTGCTCATCTTCAAAGAGAACGTCGAGCGGGATGTGCTCGGGCACAACGTCGGTGGGTGGGGGCGGCGGAACGAAGACCTCGACGCAGTCGTTCACCCGAAGCATGGTCGAGGCCTTGGGCGCCCGAGCGTTGACGGTGACGCCACCGTTCTCGATCAA
>JBGSRG010000005.1:0-2030 GCA_041737685.1 Phycisphaerales bacterium
CGAGGAGGGTGGCGAGCAGGCCGATGAGGGCGGAGTAGAGGAGGGAGTGGCCGAGCGCGATGGCCCAGATGCGCGCGGATGTGAAAGAGGGTGCTGGCGTGCTGGCGGTTGAGGATGTGGGGGAGTGGTTGAGGACGGAGAGCAGGACGGACGCCGCGGGGTAAAGGATGACGATCGCAGTGAAGAGGAGCAAGAGCGCAGCGGCGAAGCGGGCGGCGGGGCTGGAGTGCGAGCCGGGCGATGTTGGCGGCGGCGAGGACACGGGCGGGGAGGCGAGTTTGGAGTGTGGGACGGAGGGCATGCGTTGATACGGCGTTGGTGGTGGCGGCGGAGGAGGGGCAAGAGGACGGGTTCGGGTGGCGTTGCGGGGCGATGGGGGGCGTTGGTGGAGCGGGCGGGAAAGGACCGCCGGGGAACGTGAAGCATTGGAGGCCGTGCTCGCTGCTGGCGAACTGCCGCGAAACTGGTATCATCTGGGCCAATGTCGCGACCAACCCCCGCCAAATCCAAAGCCGTCAGCATATCGAAGAACGCTAAGAACAGCGGGGAAAGCCCGTTTCATGGGCGCATTGGTCGGCTGGGCGAGGCGATTGCCAACGCCGATCTGAGCGCGCTAGTCGTGTCGAACCCGAAGGACGTGGCGTACCTAACGGGCTTTCATGGCGGCGATAGTTATCTGATTGTGCCGGCGGAGGCGTGGCGGAGCTCGCACCAAGCCCTTCTGGTCAGCGACTTTCGGTATCAAGAAGAACTGGAGCCGGTGTCTCAGGCGGGGCTGGCGCGGGTGGTGATCCGGTCGAAGTCGATGGTGGAGACGGTGGCCGAGTTGCTCGGGCCTGCTTCGGGCAGCGGGTCGTCGGCGAGCAACGGGTCGGCGGCGGGCAAAGTGAAGGGGCGTTCTGCTGGCGGATCTGGTCTTGCTGCTGGCGCCGAGAGCGCTGGCTTTGGCGCGGACGACCGCTTCGGCATTCAGGCCGAGTTCATGCCTGTGGCGGAGAAGTCGGCGTTTGCCAAGCGCGTGGGCGTGAAGCGGCTGACCGACACGACGGGGCTGGTGATGGCGCTGCGCGTGGTGAAGGACGCCGGCGAGATTGAGTTGATCCGCAAGGCGGTGAAGATTCAGGAAGCGGCGCTGAAGGCGCTGATGCCTCGACTGAAGGCGGGGCAGAGCGAACTGGAAATCGCGGCGCAGTTGGAGATGGAGATGAAGTCGCGCGGCTCTACGGAGCCGGGCTTTGAGTCGATTGTGGCGGCGGGCGCGAACGGCAGCCTGCCGCACTATCGCCCCGGCAGCAAGAAACTGGCGAAGAACTCGGCGTTGCTGATTGACTGGGGCGCGGTGTATGGCGGGTATCACAGCGACATGACGCGGGTGGTGTGCCTGGGCAAGTGGCCAAAGAAGGTGGAAGAGATTTATCGGGTGGTGCTGGAGGCGCACGAGAAGTCGGCGGCAGCCCTTGCGCCGGGCAAGACGGGCAAGGAGATCGACGCGGTTGCTCGCAAGGTGATCGTGGAGGCGGGCTATGGCGATTCGTTCGGCCACGGGCTTGGGCATGGCATCGGCTTCAATGGACATGAGGAACCACGGCTGAGCAACATGGCGTCGGGTGCGCCGTTGCAACCGGGGATGGTGGTGACGATCGAGCCGGGGATTTATCTGCCGGGCATCGGCGGGGTTCGGATCGAGGATGATTATGTGATCACGGAGGGCGGGTCGAAGAATCTGTGCACGTTGCCGAAAAGTCTGGAGTGGGGGACGTTGTAGTGTGATGGGTTGACGGGCGGGATGGATGCGGCCTGAATCGAGTCTTTTTCTGACTTTTCTCACGGACCCAAGCATGATCGACATTCGCAAACTGAAAGAACTCGTGCGTCTGATGGTCGAGAACGATCTGTCTGAACTGGACCTGCAGGACCAGCAGGAGACGGTGACGATCAAGCGCGGCTCGCAGGTGATGGTGAACGGCGCGGCGATGGGCATGGCGATGCCGATGGCGGGGCCGGGGATGCAGCACGCTGCCATGATGGGC
>JBGSRG010000010.1:0-4344 GCA_041737685.1 Phycisphaerales bacterium
TCGGGCCCGGAGCTCGCGACCCGCTGACAAGAAACGCGACGGCGATGCCGGGCAGAATCGAGTGCGCAATGGCATCGCCCAGCATCGACATGCGGCGAAGCACCAGAAAGCAGCCGGGCAGAGCGCACGCAACGGCGCAGCACACCGCCGTGACGATGACCCACCACTCCGAAGCGGCGAGCGCCAACACAGGTGCCGACATGATCCCGGAGGGGATAGGCACGGGCGGTGCGGACGCCAGCGAGAACACCAACACTGGAGCCAGACCAGCCGTAGCCAGAACGGTCGGAGCCAGAGAAGTCGCGGCAAGCACAGCGCTCATGGTGCCACTCCCTGCCCGCCCGCCGCAGCGCCGTTCGGCATCCGCGTCCGCGGCGCAATCCAGCGAGCCACAAGCCCACGCTTTGGCGAGACGATGAGCGAGACCAGAAAGATCGAACCCGCCACCAGCACAATCAACGGCCCAGTGGGCCAGCCGCGGGTCATCGCGCCGCTCGGCGTCGGCATCGTTGCCGAGAGCGCAGTCCCCAGCACGCCCGAAAGCAATCCAAAGCCGCCCGAAAGCACCAGCATCACCGCCAGTCGATCGGTCCACAGTCTGGCCGCGGCGGGTGGAATCACCAACAACGCCACCATCAGCACTACGCCCACCGCCGGCAAGCCAACGACCACGCACACACAGACCAGACCCATGAGCAACAAGTCGAGCGGCAAGACGCGAAAGCCCATCGCGCCCGCCAAGTCGCGATCAAAGCACAAGACTTTCAGTTCCTTGTAGAGCAGAATCACGACCACGAGCACCGCAAGCGCCGCCGTGCCGATCCAAATGGCGTCGCTGCGAACCATCGCCGCAGCTTTGCCGAAGATGAAGCCGTCAAGCCCAGCGCGATTCCCCGACGGCAGGTCTTGGATGCGCCTCGAAAGCACAAGGCCCAAGCCAAAGAGCGAGCCGATAGATATGGCCGTGGCCGCGTCCTCCTTGATGGGCGTATACAGCCGAAGCAGGGAGATCATCACCGCGGCGACGATCCCCGCGATCAACGCCCCCAGCAAGAAGAAGCCGAAGTCTCGCTCGCCGACGATCAGAAACGCAATGCAAACCCCCGGCAGCGCGGCGTGCGCCACCGCATCGCCAACCAGAGCTCGCCTTCGCAGAATCGCCAACCCCCCCACCACTCCAGAGGCCACACCGAGCAGCGCGGTGCCCACAAGCACGGTGCGCGTATTGGCGTCTTGCAGAGTGAGCAATCGGATGAGGTCGTCGGCGTACACAGGAGTTCGTTCCAAGCGGCACAGGCGTCGGCCAGACCGGCATTCAACACCTTGGTCAATCAGAGCGTGCCCGCCGCATATTCAGCGGGAACGGCTCTGCCGGCATGGGCCGCGTGTGCCGTGGGTTGCGAGCCAACCGGCAAGAGAGACTCACTCACCGCTGCGCGGCGCATCGCCTCGCCCACACGCTCGAGCATCGTGAGTCGTCCGCCGTAGGTGGCCTGAAGGTTTGCAGACGTAAAGACCTGCTGCGTTGGCCCGCTGGCAACCAACCGCATGTTCAGCATCACCACATGGTCAAAGTACTCCGGCACACTCTGCAGGTCGTGATGAACGGCTATCACGGTCTTGCCGCTGGCTCGCAGTGACCGCAATAAGTCGATGATGGCCCGCTCCGTCGCCGCGTCCACGCCCGCGAACGGCTCATCCATAAAGTACAGATCAGCCTCCTGCGCCAGCGCCCGGGCCAGAAACACCCGCTGCTGCTGACCTCCCGAGAGTTGTGAAATCTGCCGAGACGCGAAGTCCCCCATGCCAACCTGATCGAGGCAACGCAGTGCAATCGCCCGGTCAGCCGACCGTGGCCGCCGGAGCCAGCCCAGCCTGCCGTAACGACCCATCAGCACCACCCCAAGCGCGTCGATGGGAAAGTCCCAGTCAACCGTCTCTCGCTGCGGCACATAGCCAACGCGCTTGCGAACCCGCGACAGTGGCTCACCGAAGATCGTCACCCGGCCGCTCGCGGGCCGCACAAGCCCCAGTATGGCCTTGATAAGCGTCGACTTTCCTGCACCGTTCGGACCCACAACCGCCGAGAGCACTCCCTGCCCGGTCGGCGATGCGCCAGGCCAGGTCAGATCGATGTCCCACAACACCGGCTTGCGGTCATACGCCACCGTCAGATCGTGAACTTCAACCGCGACCGGTGCGGAGGAGGCTGTAAACACCCGACTGGAACTGCTGGCAACCTGCTGACTCATCGGTTGCCATCCTCGGCGTTCGGACTCGCTGTTCCTTTCACAACGTTCGCCTCGCTGCCACCAGCCACAACCTCGCCCCCAAGCGCAGCAACAATCGTGTTCACATTGTGCCTGAACATGCCCTGATACGTGCCCTCGGGCGAGTTCGCAGCGCCCATGGCATCTGAAAACAGTTCGCCACCAACCCGAACCGTATGCCGACGCGCCCGGCAACCCTCGACCAGCGCTTCAACGGTCTTGGACGGGACGCTGGACTCAAAGAACACCGCCGGGATGCGACGCTCAACCAAGAGATCGACTAGGGCGTTGACGTCCCGGATCGAAGCTTCAGAATCGGTAGAGATTCCCTGCACGCCGTGAACCTCCAGGCCGTACGCTCTTCCGAAGTATGAAAACGCATCGTGCGCCGTGACCAGCACGCGATGTCCCGCCGGGATCGTTGCGATCCGCTCCACGGCCCATTCGTGCATCGCGGCGAGTTCACCTTGATACTTCCGACGGGCCGTTGCAATCCCTTCAGCGCTCGCGGGCAGCAAAGCCTGGATACCTCCGGCCGCACGCTCGGTGGCGAGCGACCACAGCCGCGGATCGAACCAGATGTGCGGATCTGGATGCCCCTCAAACTGCGCTGAAGTAAGCAGCATTTGCGTGTCGATGCCCTCGCCCACCGCGAGCACGGGCTTGCGATCACCCAGCCGCTGGAGCGCATCGGCCAACTTGCCCTCCAGGTGCAAACCGTTGTGCAAGATCAGGTCGGCCGACTCAAACAGCCGCAAGTCGCCCGGCGCGGGCTTGTACAAGTGCGGATCGACCCCCTCGCCCATGAGTTGGACAACCTGCGCGCGCGGCCCGGCGAGATTCCGAGCAATGTCTGCGATCATGCCGGTGGTGGCAACGATGGTTGGCTTCTCCGCGGCTGCGTCGTTCACCCGCCCCTGAGACTGTTTCGCAGCGGGATCACCGATCGTGCGTTTGGGCCGATCACAGCCGCCGCAAGCGACGGCGATCGCGATCGAAAGAAGTCCGAGTAACGATCCGGCAGGACCGATCGACGCTCGCACCGACTGTCCGGTGGCGAAGTGGAGAGGGGTCGGGTGGCTCTTTGGCAATCTGACATTCATGGTTGGCTTCTCGGTTGGGTTGGGTCGGTTGACGGGATGCGGAGCGTGAGTTGCTGGCTTGAGGTTGGGTTTAGAATCGCCACGACACCCCAGCGAACACACCAAAGTCGTCCGTCGCTTCGGTCAATCCCGCCCGCACACCCGCGTCCAGTTGAACGTCGTCGTTCAGTCCGTACGTGAGTCCGCAGTTGAAGAACGCGCGGTAGTCCTCGTCACCGTTCAGATTCAGAAGGCCCGCGAACTCCACGAAACCGCCGAGATCAGCGACGATCGCTCGAGCAACGGTCGCCGTGTGAACGAAGTCAACAACATACCGCTCGTCCGCTGCGGAGCGGTTGACATCGAACTCGGCCATCAGCCCGAGCGAGAACTCACTGGGAAGCGCGACCGCGAACGGCACGATGACCCCGCCCTCGACGTTGCCGTTGCCCAGGTCACGCTCCGCCGTCGGCAGCTTCACGAACGGCATCACCGCGAGCGCTGTTTCTCCGTCGTCATTTCCCCAGAGTTTCACCTTCAAACGAACGACCGTATCTCCGAAACCCTCAAGAGTGTGCGTGGTGTCGTCGGCGCGATTGGTCACCCGTTCGCTCGTGTACGGGTCGAGACCGATCTGGATGTCCACGTTGTTCAGAAGACCAACCTTGACAAGCACAGGCAGCACATTGAACGAAGTACGTGTCTCTGCTTCGTCGTTGTTGCGGTCACGCGTGTAGTCCACGAATGAGAGTTCGATCTGGAAGTGACCGGCATCAACCGTGTACGGGCTCTCCGTCGCGTCCGGCCGATCGGTGCTGAGTGAGCGCATCCGCTCATTTGGCGTGGGATTGAAGAGGTGGTAGTCCCACTTGGAAGTCAACTCTGGCGTTCCCGACAGGGTGGCCTGCGCACACACGGGTGATACTGACCACACGCACATCGCCGCAGCCGTGCCAGCAACGACAACGAGCCTGCGCGGCGTCGCGCCCCTC
>JBGSRG010000037.1:0-3215 GCA_041737685.1 Phycisphaerales bacterium
CCCGGCATATAGGCGCCCACAGCACCAAATAGGTTGAAGAAGTCCACAAACAGCCGCTCGGCCTTGATCGACTCGCGAGTCCCCACGTTCGCGTCGGTCAGATACACCACCGACGCAAACTCATACGCCAAAATCAGCGGCAGCAGAAACACCAGCACATGCAGCGGTCGCATCGAAATTGACCAGTACGACTCACGCCCGCCCATCGGCGCAGTCGCACGGCTGCGCGTGCTCGGCCGCGGCGAAGCGGGCTTGCGACCCGCCGTCTCTCGTGCCCGTGATGATGCGCTCGACGACATGAACAGTGAAACACTCAATCAGTAGAACCAAACCCAATCAACCCCGCCCACGCAGTCCCGCCCTGCCCAACTCCAACCCACTCGGCCGCAACCTTAGCAGATGCTCGCCATCGGCGCTCCGCGCACCCGCGCGTTGACAAAAAACCGGCCTCCACGGCCGGTCTCGATCATTCCCATTGTTCACTCTTCAGCGGTCCGCAACAAGGCCCGCCACGCTCAACTCAATCCTGAGGCAGTCCAACAAACAGCCTCCGCCAGTCACTTGCCCTTGGCCATCGCCTTGGCCTTCAGCCGGGCGCTCAGGCGGCTCTTGTGCCGCGCCGCGTGGTTCTTGTGGACGATGCCCCGCCCCGCTGAACTGTCGTACAACTTCCGCAGTGAGCGAAACGAAGTCGTCGCATCCTCAACCGAACCATGCAGCATCTTCTCGTGGAAGTCCTTCGCCGCATCACGCAGCGACCGCATCCGCCAGCGATTGCGAGCGGCGTTCTTGGCGTTCTGACGGATGCGCTTCTTCGCGGAAAGTGAGTGAGCCATAAGCGAGGGGTCTGCCTTACCAAAGTCTGGTGCGGAAACACGTTGGCCCCGTCTCTCCCCCAAGCCTGCCAGTCAGGCAAGCCCAGAAAAAGCGGAAACCAACCAACGGAAGGGAAGTATTGCCCCAACCGCCGCCGAATCAACCACCCGCCCGCTTCCCTCCCCCAGCCCAGCCCAGCCCAGCCCCCAACCAACCGCCCGCCACAATCCGATCGCTCACTTGCCGAAGCCACCCCACACGGTTATCGTTGCGCCCGGTCCACCTCGGACCACCCTCGCGCGGGTGTAGCTCAATTGGATAGAGCACCTGACTACGGATCAGGAGGTTTCAGGTTCGACTCCTGACACCCGTGCTTTTCAGGATGTTTGAAGGAAATCGTCCAGGTTTCCCTACTTTTCAGAGATGGTTGGAGGGTGGGTTAGGGGGGTTAGGGGAGCGCCTCAGGCTCCGTTCGAGAAAATCTCGCGTCGCCCCACCCTCACCCGCGCTTCCGCGCCAGCATCAGCATCGATGACGTGCGGCACCCCACCAGCGCCCGCGCCTTGTCAAACGCCGTGATCGCCATCAGCGCTGGCAGCGCTATCACCCCGCCAAACGGGTCGAAGAATCTCGACAGCCCCGGACGCGATCCCTTGTGATACCGCGCCGCGTGGTGCAGCGAATACATCCAGAACGAGTGCCCGGTCTGGTACCGAACGTCCACAAACTCAAGCCCCGCCCGCTCCAGCATCCGCCGCAGCGTCTCCGCTCGAAACATGTTCCAGTGCCGAGGGATGTGATACCCACCCCAGTATGACCGCGCAAACATCCGTCGATCCAACGAATCAATGTTCGGCGTTTCCACCGCAAAAACTCCGCCCGCCGACAGCCACGTCGCCACCCGATCACACACCCGCTGCGGATCGTCCACGTGCTCGATCACGTGAAACATCGTCGCCAGATCGATCGACCCCGGCGCAATCTCTTCGCACGCCTCCGCACGCTGATTGAACGCCGCAAACCCCTGCTGCCGAAGTTCTCCAACCACCCGGTCGTCCAACTCAAGCCCAAAGTTCGCGCCGTCCGGCACGCCCATCTCACGCATCAATCGCAGATACCGCCCATCCCCACAACCCACATCGATGTACGCACCGGCGGGCCGACCCAGCGACGACACAATCCCCCGAAACTTCCGCTTGTCCAGCCAGCCCTTCGCCTTCAGGGCCAGCCCCGGCACGTTCTTCGCATACGAGTACGCGTAGTAGTGGGGGGGATAAATCGTTCCCAGCGTGCTCACCGCTGGCCGCGGATTCAGCCACACATGCGAACACGCCCCGCACTCGACAAACGTCCACAGGTTCGCGCACGTCCGCAACTCGTAATCAAACCCCGAGGCATACGCCGCGAAAGATGCGCCTCCGCACATCGGACAACGCTCCACCGCTTCCGTCGCAATCACCGCTGAGCCATCTGTCACAAACTCGTCCGGCAACGCCACTGCCCGCGGCGGAACTGCCTCCTGCCCTTGCGCTCGCCCCGCCGCTTCCACGCGCACTTTCTCCGCCCGCGCGCCACCTTCCCGCTGCGCACTCTCTTCCGCACCCTCGGTCATCTCTTGCATCTGCATCGCTTGTACCACATCTGCTCGAGCCAGTACCGGACTGGACCAAAACAAGTCCGATCGCGCTCCGCCCCGATCCTACGTCCGCGCACTCGCGCACGCGCTCATCCAGCGAGTACCCACGCATGCACCCGCGCACTGGCTCGATCACCCGCATCGCCGCTCATCACGCATCAATCGTCCGCTCAGTCTCCTCCCTTCTCCGCCGCCCGCTCCCGCTGGCGCAGCCGCTCTCCAAACCGCTTGCCAATCTCCCTGTCCGACATCGCCTCAATCGCATCTCGCCGCGCTGTCGCCGTCCGCATCGGCCCCTCACCCATCAAAAGCCAGCGCATGTTCACGTCCATCACCCTGCAGAAACTGTGCAAAAACCAAACCGACGCCGCGTTGGTCCGCATGTACCGTCGAACCGTCTCGGCATTGAAACCCGTCATCGCCGCGATCCGCGAAACCGGAATCGTGCCACCCGCACGCCGAAGCCGGTTGGAGATCGTCCGAGCCGTCGCCTGCGGCGAGCGAGCTTCACGCACGTCCTCCTCCGCCCGCTGGAGCGCCAACCCCCGAGCACGTCCACTCTCGCTGCGAACACCTCCAGCCGCTTCCGGGCCCACTGCCCGCCCACTCCTGCTCGGCAGCGAACTCACGGCAGCACCTGCCCACTCACATCCACCTGCATCTGCTGAACCGCTCGCAAGAAACTCGCCGTCAGCCCCGCGTCCAACTCCTCCGGCGCATCGCCCAACAACGACTCAATCCTCGCCAAACCATCCAGCAATTC
>JBGSRG010000073.1:0-2021 GCA_041737685.1 Phycisphaerales bacterium
CATCGACCGACAAACGGGCAGCCCTTGGGCGGATTGAACGGACTGGGCACATCGCCCTTGAGCACCGTCAACGCTCGCCTGGGCGCGCCGATGGGCGGCGGCTCATCGATCGGGTTCGCACCAAGCAGCGCACGCGAATAAGGATGCTTGGCGCGAAGCAAAAGATCATCGCACGGCAGTTCTTCCACGACGTGGCCCAGGTACATGACCATGACGCGGTCGCAGAAGTGCTCAACAACTTTCAGGTCGTGCGAGATGAACATCAGCGTCAGACCAAACTCGTCTTTCAGGTCCATCAGCAGGTTCAGAACCTGGGCCTGAATGGAAACGTCGAGCGCCGACACCGGCTCGTCGGCGACGATGAACTCGGGCTTCACGGCCAGCGCTCGAGCGATGCCGATGCGCTGTCGCTGACCGCCCGAAAACTCGTGAGGAAACTTGTCAACCGCGTCCTTGCGAAGACCCACCTTCGCTACCAGCCCCGTGATGTACTCTTCCGAGGCCTCTTCCGATACCACGCCGTGCAGCCGGACCACTTCCTTCAGCAGTTTGCGAACCGTCAGCCGCGGGTTCAACGACGAGTACGGGTCTTGAAAGATGATCTGCATCTTGCGACGAAAGGGCAGCATCTCGCGATGACCCAGACTCGTAATGTCGTGCCCCTCGTAGTTGATCGTGCCGGCGGTCGGCTGGATCAGCCGCAGCAGCACCTTGCCAAGCGTGCTCTTGCCGCAGCCAGATTCGCCGACAATGCCAAGCACCTCGCCGCGGGCAATGCTGAACGAAACACCATTGACGGCGTGAACCTTGCCCACAACTCGGTTGAGCACGCCGCCACGCACAGGAAAGTGCTTGACCAGCCCCGTCGCACGCACCAGCGGCGGCTGCGCACCGTCAGAACGCGAGCGCCAGTCCCCGCGCCCTTGCACAGCCTCAGACCCGGATCGACCCGACGCGAGTCCCTCAGTTGGCGCACCGCCGTTCATTGTGTGGCCCCCACGCTCACGCCGACGGGCTGAGAATCAAGCGGGAAGTGGCATCGAACCTGCCGCTCTGCGGGCGATCCTTCGCCGTCCTGAGTGCCCGCTGCCCCGCCGGTCAGGCCCGGCTCAACGTCAACACACATTTGCTGCTTGTGCTTGCACCGATCCTGAAAGCGGCAGCCTTTGGGCAACTCAAAGAGGCTCGGCACGATGCCCTCGATCGTGGGCAACCGCTTGCCGTGCTGCTTGCGTCCGGTCTTGGGGATCGAACCAAGCAGCGCTGCGGTATAAGGATGCCGGGGCTGATGAAAGATCTGGTGTACGGTGCCCGTCTCGATGATCCGGCCCGCGTACATGACGATCACGCGATCACACACCTGCGCAACAACACCCAGGTTGTGCGTGATAAGAATGATCGCCGTGTCCAGTTTGCGCTTCAGGCCCTCCATGAGGTCCAGAATCTGAGCCTGAATCGTCACGTCCAGCGCCGTGGTCGGCTCATCGGCGATGAGCACGTCCGGCTCGCAGCAGAGGGCAATCGCGATCATCACGCGCTGTCTCATGCCGCCCGAGAGTTGATGCGGATACTCGTCCAGCCTGCGCTCAGCCTCGGGCATGTCCACAAGCTTGAGCATCTCCAGCGCTCGCTTGCGCCGGGCTGCGCTGTCGAGTTTGGTGTGATACCGCAGCGCTTCGTCCAACTGCCACCCGATCGTGAAGACCGGGTTGAGGCTGGTCATCGGCTCTTGAAAGATCATGGCCACGCGATCGCCGCGAACACTCCGCATCTGCCTCTCGCTCGCCGTGGCAAGGTTGATCCCCTCGAACATGATGCGAGAGGTGGGGTCGATGATCGTGGTTCGTTCTGGCAGCAGCCGCATGATCGACTTGCTGGTCACGGTCTTGCCACAGCCCGATTCGCCCACGATGCCCAGCGTCTCGCCGGCATAGACATCGAAGCTCACGCCATCAATCGCCGTCACGATGCCGCGATCGGTGCGGAAGCGCGTCGTCAGGTCTCGGACTTGCAAGATGGCT
>JBGSRG010000078.1:0-6537 GCA_041737685.1 Phycisphaerales bacterium
AAGGACGACACGCTCGAGTTCTGTCTCAACGGCGGACAGATCGGCAACCTGGGCGCATTCAACTGCTTCTTCGGCGACGTTGTGCGCGGCTATCCGCGTTACGCATCACCGGGTGACTCGAAGGGCGAGTTTGGATCAACCGTCGTTCTTCCCGTTGAGACCATGATCTTCGACGTCTTCATGCACCGCTCGATTCGTATCCCCGCTCCGCCAGAGGTTGTCGTCTTCGGCCACGCCGGCTACCACGCCGTTGATTCCCTCAACCCCGACGAAGACTCAATCCTGCCGTTGGTCGAGAAGTGTTCTGAACTGCCGGGCAACCCCGCCGTCGTCGCCACCACGCATATCCCCAACTATCCCGATCTCATCCAGACCGTTTGCCGGCGATTCGAACGCCCGCTGAGCGAGTTCGTCGGCTATCGGATGCTCATGAAGTACCCGCCCATGCCCAGCACCATCCGGCTGCGCTGGCCGCTTGAACAACGTCCGGACTGAGCGCAATCGCGTTCGCCTTGCACTCCGCCGTGCCATCGAAGTCGGCTTTGCGACTTCGATGCGGTCCATCTCAACGCACCCACACTCACCCGTACTCGCCCACAAAAAACGGGGCCCGAGCAGCGCTCGGACCCCGCGTCTTGACCTGATTCCATTCCCACCATGCCCGCTTATGGGCAGGGCTGGCCCAGGTTGCTCGACCAATCCGAGTTGAACGCCAGCAGATCCAACAGGTCGACGTTGCCGCTGTTGTCATAATCGCCGTTCGTCCCGGCGGCCACGCTCTGGCCCAGATTGCTCGACCAGTCGGCATTGAACGCCAGCAGGTCCAGCAGGTCGATCGAGCCGCTGTTGTTGTAATCGCCAGGGCAGGGTGCTGCGCCGCCCACGTCCAGAACCCAGATCTCCTCGCCGTTCTCGCCGTCGTCGGCCGAGAAGAACAACAGATCGCCCGCGAGTGCGAAGTTCCGCGGCGAGCTGCTGCCAGTTGCGTTCAGATCCGCCACCAACTCGGCGCCATTCGGCACGCCCGAGCCGTCAAACGTCACGCGGTACAACTCGTTCCCACCGCTGTCGCCCACAGCGCCAAAGTACAGCACGCCGTTCACGTCGGTCAGTCCGGTCGGGAACGAACCCGCCGACGCGTTGATCTCGATCGGGAAGGCGTTGCCGCCGTTCTGAATCCCGTCAAAGGCCCACAGCTCAACGTTGGTGCCGACCAGGTTGCCCGCGGCGAAGTAAAGGAAATCTCCCGACCGCACGAGCGTGGTCGCGGTCGAGCCGATCGCGTTCGAGAGCACCTGCGTTGAGCCGGGCGTCTCGGTCGCGGTGTACAGCTGAATGTCGGTCGAAGCCGCCGAGGCCGCGGTGAAGTAGAGTGTGTCGTTGAAGTTCACAAAGTTCTGCGGCAGCGATCCGCTCGATCCGGTTCGGATGTCGTCAACCTGGGTGATCGTGCCGAGGCTGGGCTGGTAGACGGCCAGTTCCACGCCCTGCGTTGCGGCCATGCTCGCCTGCAAGAACACATTGCCACCCAGCTCAAAGAAGTTGGCGGCGAGCGAACTGCCGCTGCCCGGCAGATAGTCGCCCAGTGACGTGATCGTCGTTCCGTCTGACGTGAACGGCTCGGTGCCGCTCGACGGCAGCAGACCTCGGAAGTAGAGCGCGCCCCCCGTAGACGTGATGAACGTCGGCGAGAAACTGCCCGATCCGGCGGCGAAGTCTGCCACCTGCGAAACGTTCGTGCCGTCGTACCGCCAGAGTTCGGCACCCGTGGTGCCGTCGGTTGCGTTGAAGTAAGCAGAACCGTTGAGGACCGCGATCGTGACGCCCGAGCCCGGAGCGCTGCTGCCAGTGCCGGGATTGATGTCGGCGATGATCGCCGCGGTGTTGCCCGTTGCGCGATAGTACTCGATACCCGTCTGGCCAAGGCTGGCCGTCACGCCACCGTTGGCGGCAAAGAGCAGGTCGTTGCCAAAGGGCGTGAGCGTGCTGGGAGCGCCGTTCAATGAGCCGGGATTGGCGTCAATCACGCGCTGCGTGCCCGCAGTGGTTCCATCCGAGATCCAAACCTCTCGCCCCGCGCCCTCGTCGGTCGCCGTGAAGTACACGCTGCCATTGACCGCCGTAACCAACGTCGGGGCTGAGCCCGTGTTGCCCGACTGCGGACGAATGTCCTTCAGCAGCGCTGTGCCCGCAACCGTGCCGTTCGAGATGAACAACTCGTTGCCCACGCTCGTTCCCTTGCCGTTGAACAGCAGAGTGCTGCCCAAGCCAAACACGTCAGTGCTGACCGACAAGCCCGCGGCCAGTCCCGATCGCAGGTCTGCCAACAGCACCGTGCCGGCGCCTGTGCCGTCGCTCGAGAACAGCTCCCGTCCGTGCGTGCCGTTGTCGGCGTTGAAGAAAAGCCGCGAACCCGCCACCCGGAGCGTGTTCGGGCCAGAATCGCCCGTACCGGGGTTCAGATCGCTCACCATCACGGTTCCGTCAAACGTCCCGTCCGACTTCCACAGCTCGCGCCCGTCACTGCCGTTGGTTGCTGCGAAGTACAACTCGCCGTTGTAGACCGCGATGTTGCCAACGTTATCGTTCCCCGACGTGTTGATGTCGCGCACCAGTTCAATACCCACAGGGTCGCCGTTGCCGTCGAAAGTCACTTTGAAGAGTTGGTTGTCCGTGCTGCCCGAGTTGCCCCGGAAGTACACGTCGTTGCCCAGCTGAGTGAACTCCTGCGAGAGCGAACTGCCGATACCCGGCTGAATCTCCGCAAGCTGCCGAACTTCCAGCGTCGTCACGTTCAGCACCCACGGCTCCTGGTTGTTGCCAAGGTTTGTCGCCGCCGAATAGGCCCAACCGTTGAGGAACAACTTCGCGCTAAACGCCGAAGAGGCGTTGCCGGGGGCGATGTCGGTCAGCCGCACCGTTCCCGCCGTTGTGCCGTCGGTCGCCCATTGTTCGTTGCCGAACGACACCGTGTCGTTGGCCAGGAAGTAAACACGTGTGCCGTCGCTGATGAAGCCCGAAGCGTTGCTGCTGTTCGTCCCACCCGTGCGGATATCCAGAAGCAGAGACGTGCCCGCCGCCGTGCCATCGGTTCTCCACGGCTCGGTGCCAACCAGACCGTCATTGGCCCCGAACGCCACGAAACTGCCCGGCGTGCCAAACGTACCAACCGCCGCAAAGTCACCCAAGAATGATGTGCTCGTGCTGCCCGGTCGGATCTCCGTGATCAGCACCGTCCCAACCTCTGTGCCATCGGTGATCCACAACTCGGTCCCGTTCACACCGTCGTTGGCCGTAAAGATCACGCGCGAACCGAACGCGGTCAGCCGAGACGGGCTCGAACTCGCCGAACCCACGTTGATGTCCTTCAGCAGCACCGTCCCCGCCTCGGTGCCGTCGGTGATCCACAACTCGGTCCCGTTCACACCGTCGTTGGCCGCGAACAAAACACTTGAGCCCAGTTGCACAAAGCCAGACGGACTCGAGTCCGCCGCGCTTGCGCTGTACGGATTCACGTCGATCAATGTCGGCACCTGCGCTTGAGCGCTCAGCGCCGATCCGGCCGCGGCAACGATCATCGCCACAAGGCTGCGGGTGCGAAGGACAACGGGAAGTCGGGCCGTGCAATGCATGAAATGCTCCTGTTTTCGATGGAAGTGGTGCGTGTTCGGCCGCGTTCGGCCATGTTCCGCATGATGAACTCAAACCTGACCGGCGTACGAAAGTGAGCGTGGAAGGCGATCCCGCTACGAGAACTGGATACGTGAATCGCTGCAAGAATCTGCAAGGACAGTGTTTGCAAGCTCGGACGACCTGCGCAGGAAGAGCCTCCGCGAGCAGTCTCCCGCGTTTCTCAGAACCAATCTACGTCCGAATGCGCAGTTGTCCACCGACATCCCGTGCGATTCACGCGTTCTTCACACAAGGCCACGTGTTATCAGACGCTCCGCGCCCTCGCACACCTCGGCGCGGGCCGCGTCCCACGTCGAACTCCCCGGCCACGCCCCCTCCCATCCTTCCGCACCCACTCACGCGTTCAGCACCCGCCCCTCGCTATCCAACGCTGCCTCGCGGATCGACTCGTGCAGCGTGGGGTGCGCATGAACCGTGCAGATCAACTCCTCCGTCGTCGCTTCCAGCCGCCGAGCCAGCGACATCTCCGCGATCAACTCCGTCGCCTGATCGCCCATGATGTGCGCACCCAGAATCTCGCCCCGCGGCAGTCCGCGGATGATCTTGACAAACCCGTCGGTGTGCCCCGCCGCGATGGCCTTGCCCAGCGCCGAAAACGGATACTTGCCCACGCCGTAGTCCTTGCCCTTGGTCATCCCTTGCTCGATCAGTTTCTGCTCCGTGAAGCCCACGCTCGCCACCTGCGGAATGCAGTACGTGCAGCCGGGGATCACGCTGTAATCCAGCGGGATCGGCTCGTGATTGCCCGGCAACTTGCCCAGCCGCCACGCGATCCGCTCCACACACAGATACGCCTCCTCGCTCGCCACGTGCGCCAGCCACGGCGGGCCGATCACGTCGCCCACCGCGTACACACCCTCCAGGTTCGTCTTGTAGTCGATGGCCTCGTTCCGGGTCACGCCCGGCCTGAAGTCCGTCACCACATGGTCCTTCTCGATCTTCAGCCCAAGCGACGCATCACACAGCCCGTCGGTCCGGCCCTTCACGCCGATCGCCAGAAGCACCTTGTCCGCCTCGATCGTCTCTTTCTTCGATTCGTCGGCCTTGCCAGCCACAAACGGCGCGATCGTCACCTTCACACCGTTGGCCGTCTTCTCAATCGCGGTCGTTGTCGTCGAAGTGCGGATGTCATAGCCACGCTTTTTGTAGAGTTTGGTCATCGCGTCCGAAACGTCCTTGTCCTCCACCGGCAGAATTCGGTCCATCATCTCCACGATGGTCACCTTCGTGCCCATGCTGTGATAGACGTACGCAAACTCAATGCCGATCGCCCCCGCGCCGACGATCACCAGCCGCTCCGGCCGCTGTTTGTTGAACATCGCCTCGCGAGCGCCCCAGATCTTCTCCCCGTCAAACCTCGCAAACGGCAGGTCGCGCGCCACCGATCCCGTCGCCACGATCACGTGCCCCGCGCTCAGCGTGTGCAGCACCTTGCCCGGCTGCGCGGGTGCGCTCGTCAGTTCCTCTTGAACCTTGCACTCTTGCACCTCCACCTTGCACAACTGCGAACCCTTGCGAGCGGCAATGATCTTGCCGTTGCCCACAAAGTGCGTCACCTTGTTCTTCTTCATCAAGAACTCGACGCCCTTGTTCAACTTCGCCGCCACTTCACGCGAGCGTCCGATGACCCGGTCCCAGTCAAAGCCCACCTCGCCCTGAATCTTCAAGCCCCAGAACTTCTGGTCGTCCTGCGTCTTGATCTTCTCTATCAACTCCGCGTTCGACAGCAGTGCCTTCGACGGAATGCAGCCCCAGTTCAGGCACACACCGCCCAACTTGGCCCGCTCAACGATCGCCGTCTTCAGCCCCAGTTGCGAAGCGCGAATCGCGGCGATATAGCCCGCGGGCCCGCCGCCGATGATCACAACGTCAAACGTGTTCCCGCCGGCCGGAGCGCCAGAAGCGGACGAAGGTGCCGAAGAGGTGGGTGCGTCTGCCAAGCGCGAACTCCGAAGGGTGAAGGGTGAAGTGCCAGAGGTGAGAGTGAATGCGGAGGTTGGGACGAGTGGTGGGGGGTGAGGGGTGGGGGGTGGGGGGTTGCTGAGGTCAAACCGGCGAGACTTGGGCCAGACTGGGGCGAGAAGTGCACGAGAATGGTCCAGACCTTCTCAACGCCCGCCCTCCAAGCCCCGACTATAGGGCTTGGCCACAATCGCGCCGTTTCCCGCAGTCGCTCATCATGGCCGATAACAGCGGCGGCCACGCCCCCTGCGTCAAGGTTTGGCAAGCACCAACAGAATTCCGCGACCACCACTGGCCGCCCTGCGTACAGCGGTAACACTTGGGCCTGTGACCGGCCGATGCCGTTGCACGGGCAGCACTTGGCCCGTCCAAACTTTGGCCCCCCAACCTTGCCCGGCAAGCCCGGCCCACTCCGGAGTCCATCAGCGATCATGCCGACCAAAGCCGCCGTGATCTGGTTGTTGTCCCTCCTCTCCGCCGTCGTCGGATCGGCCCCCGCCCGTGACGCCGGATCGGCCGATGCGCTCTGCGCACGATTGGCGGCTCTCAGCGTGCAGCCGACCTCCCCGATCTCTTCATTCACGCCGGCAACCCAGGCCGACGCGCCCAGCCCCTACCCACAACAGGCCAAACTCGACCGCGTCATCGATCGCATCGCCGCCGACTACGACCGCCCGGACCGCATTCGCCGATATCTCAACCTGCGGCTGAAGCAGTCCATCACCTGTTTCGCAGAGAACGCCACCGACGAGCAGTTGCAGGCCATCATGGCCCAGTATCTCATGCTCCCGCCCGGCAGTTTCGATCTCGACGCCGGACCCGACGTGCGCTTCTTCACCGAAGCCGCCGGCGGCCGCGTCTGGGCCAACGACGGCGAGCAGG
>JBGSRG010000083.1:0-2164 GCA_041737685.1 Phycisphaerales bacterium
GGCGGTTGAAGGAGCGGGCGTGTTTGAGGGGGAATCTGGTCATGCGCATTGCCTCGTGTTGCGGAGCGGGATTGGCTGATCGGGTTGAATCAGCGTTTGCGGCAGAGGCTTCAGGGATCGGCGGTCGGCAAGATGTGCTGAATGCGCAGGGCGTGCAAAGCGGGCGTGCGGAGGAGGATCAGCGCGATGAGTGGGTCGGGGTGGGTTGCGCGAGCGCATCGTGGTGCAACGCGCGCAGCGGGGGGCAGCCCAAACAGGGGGTTGGGTGGACTGGTCTGGAGTGGTCTGGTGCGGGCAGACTGCGAGGTGCTTAGGAGGTGCTCATGCGCTGTGCGAGCGCGAAAGCCAGTTCCATGGACTGCTCGTAGTTCAGGCGGGGGTCGCAGGGCGAGGCGTAGTTTCGGCTGAGGTCGTCCTCGCTGAGGCCGCTGGTGCCGCGTCCGCCCAGGCATTCGGTCACGTCTTCGCCGGTGAGTTCGAGATGGACCCCGCCCAGGCGTGAGTTGAGGGAGCGGTGGATTTCCCAGGACGTGATCAGTTCGGCGAGGATGTGATCGAAACTGCGGGTTTTGATGCCGCCGGAGGTGGTGATGGGGTTGCCGTGCATGGGGTCGCAGGTCCAGAGGACCGGGCCGAGTTCGGGGTGTTGTTGCACGGCGTGGATGAGCGGCGGCAGGTGTTGAGTGACGGCGTGGACACCCATGCGTGCGATGAGCACGATGCGGCCGGGTTCGGCGGTTGGGTTGAGGGTCTGGATGAGGGAGAGGAGTTCGCTTGGGGGCAAGGACTTGCCGACTTTGATGCCGATGGGGTTTCGGATTCCGCGGAAGTATTCGACGTGGGCGCCGTCGAGTGCGCGGGTTCGGTCGCCAAGCCAGGGCAGATGGGTGGAGAGGTTGTAGAAGCCATCGCGGCGGGGCACGGTTCTGGTGAGGGCTGATTCGTAGAGAAGGTTGAGGCCTTCGTGGCTGGTGAAGAACTCGGCGCGGGCGATCTGGTCAACGCTGGTCTCGCCAATGGCTTCCATGAATCGCAGACCGTCGGCGACGCGAGCGGTGATTGCGGCGTATTGGTCGCGGAGTTGCTGCGGCAGGCCGGCGTGCTTCATGAAGCCCAAGTCCCAGTATTCGGGATGGTGCAGGTCTGCGAAGCCGGCGTCGAGCAGCGAGCGGATGAAGTTGAGGGTCAGCCCGGCGTGCTTGTAGCCCTCGAGCATTCGGGTTGGGTCGGGCTTGCGTGCTTCTTGGGTGAAGGCCGAGGCGTTGACGAGGTCGCCGAAGTAGGAGGGCAGGGTGAGCGTGCGGGTTGGGTCGGTTGGGTCGGGGCGAGATTCGTTCGGGCTTGAGCGTGGTTTGGCGTATTGTCCGGCGAGGCGGCCGATGCGGATGACGGGCTGTTTGAGACCGAAGACCAGCACGAGCGACATCTGAAGCAGGATTTTGAGTTTGGCAGCGATGGATTCGGGGCGGCAGTCGGAGAGTTGTTCTGCGCAGTCGCCGCCCTGCAGTAGGAATCGCTTGCCGGCCTGGGCCTGAGCGATGTCGGCCTTGAGGCGTTCGATCTCGAAGGACGTGACGAGCGGGGGGAGCTGGTGGAGCGTGTGGACGACTGAATCGACGGTTGTGCGGTCGTGATAGACGATCTGCTGCGCGTGGAGCTTGCGCTTCCAGGAGAGCGGGGACCAGTCTTGGTCGGTGGTGTTGGGCAAGGTGGTTCTGGGTTGGCGGGCGAGCGCGGGGAGGCCCGCGGTGAGAGAGTGGGAGGGGTGAAGAGCGCAGCAAAGGCGGGAGACGTGGGCGTGCGATGGTATCGGGCGGTGCGGAATGCTCGGTGAGTCTTGGGAGCGCAGAAGGCGCAAGGCTTGCGCAGAATGAGTGAGTTGCGGGGATTGAGGAGATTTGGAGGAAAAAAGACTGATCGGTATGGACTGTGCGGCCGATGGACGCAGGAGACCGTTTGATCCCCGGAATTGAAGGGGACGGGCGGGAGCAGGTCGGTCCCGCCACGCGGGCAGGTTCCGACCAGCGGCGCGTCGCCGCGATCGAACGGAAAGCCCGCATGACTCTGCAAGGAAGCAAGAAGATGAACCGTACCCGCACAGCACGAAGCCGCCGGACCAGCCGCACGGCCCGCCGCACGCCCGCCGGTAAACCCGGAGCGCGTC
>JBGSRG010000091.1:0-8208 GCA_041737685.1 Phycisphaerales bacterium
GAACCGTCATTGGTTGGGACGTGACCGAGGCTCGCGGCGAGACCGACAGCCCGTTCCAGAAGACCGAGGGTTCGGGCGAGTTTCGCTCGTGGGTTGAGTTCTGTCTCTACGACGAGAAGACCGACCGCGAGTTCTGGATTCCGGTGGATGTTGCCGAGCAGCGCGGTAAGTCAAGCCGCCCGCCCGCGCTCAACGCCGCGTGGCCATTCTTTGGCAACAACGACGATGGCGACCAGTTGTTGCCGTTTGCGTTTCACTATCACCCACCGACGACGGTTATCGCGTATGGCAACCCGGCGTTCTGGGGTTGGATTGCCACGCCAGCGACACCGAGGGCGGCGGAGCAGTATGCGTTGTTCACTGAGCAGACGACGGTGCGTCGGGCGCAGCCGCGTGGGCGGCCGGGTTCGGGACGTTGAGGCCCGTTGAGGCCCGTTGAGGCCGGGCGTGCGTGGCATTGATCGTACCTTTACTGGCTGGACATGTGCGGATGATCGACAGGTCGTGGATTGCCGGAGCCGGGGAGTGCGGCCGCGCTGCGCGTCGGGTACCCTCAGCGAATGCTGACGATCAACTATGCGAACTGTTTGTCCGAGCGGGTCGGTGTTCACGGGGTCGATCCCGATGCGCTAGCTCCTGGCTCTGAGGCTGTTGAGGGCTTGGCGTCGCTGACGCGCAAACTCGTGAAAACGCGCGGGAAAGACTGGGAGCGCTGGCGCGATCTGCACCGCGACCCGATGCGGTCGGAGCACGTTGGCGCGATCAAGCCGCTGGTGCAGCGGTTTGCGGGCAAGTTTGACAACATGGTGGTGATGGGCATTGGCGGCTCTGCGCTCGGAAACATCGCGCTGCACAGCGCGCTCTTGCCGCTGACGCACAACCTGTTGTCGGACAAGCAGCGAACTGGCCCGCGCACGTTTGTGGTGGACAACGTTGACCCGATGTACTTTGGCAGCGTGCTGGACTATGTGCAGTCGGTTGATCCGAAACTTGAGCGCACGCTGTTCAACGTGATTTCCAAGAGTGGCGAGACTGCCGAGACGGCCAGTCAGTTCATGGTGATCCGTGATCTGTTGAAGCGGCATGGTCGAAAGGGATCGGACCATGTTGTGGCGGTGACGGACCCGGCCAAGGGCACGATGCGGCAGATCTGCAACGCCGAGGGGTATGCGACGCTGCCGGTGCCCGACGGAGTGGGTGGGCGGTTCAGCGTGCTTAGCCCGGTGGGGCTGTTTAGCGCGGCGATGTGCGGCATTGATATCGAGGGTCTGCTGGACGGCGCGGCGAGCATGGACGAGTTGACCTCGCGCGAGGACATGAGCAAGAACCCTGCGGCGATGGTTGCGTTCTTGCTCGTGGAACTGGCGCAGCGCAAGGGCAAGGTGAACCACGTGATGATGCCCTACTCGAACCATCTATATCTGCTCGCCGATTGGTTCCGGCAGTTGTGGGCGGAGAGTCTGGGCAAGCGCTCGAGTCTGAGCGGCGAAGAGGTGTACGCGGGCTTTACGCCGATCAAGGCGTTGGGCACCACGGACCAGCACTCGCAGGTGCAGTTGTATCGAGAAGGCCCGAACGACAAGGTGTTCTGCCTGCTTGAGGTTGAGTCGATGCCCGGGCGCGACGTCACGATTCCAAGAGGATTGGGTGTTGAGTCGATCGCGTATCTGGAAGGCAAGAGCATGTTGGGGCTGCTCAACGCCGAGAAGCGTGCGACGGAGTATGCGCTCTTGGAGAGCCAGCGACCGAACCTGACGATTACGTTTCCGCAGATTGATGCGCACCACGTTGGGCAGTTCATCTTCCTCTGGGAGATGGTGACGGCGTATGCGGGGTTGATGCTGAACATCGATGCGTATGACCAGCCCGCGGTGGAACTGGGCAAGCAGGCGACGTTCGGGCTGATGGGCCGGGCGGGGTATGAGAAGCACCTGCGAGCGGTAGACGCGGCGCTCGGGCCAACCGGCCGGGTAATCAGGGCGTGAAGGGGACGAGAGCCGGGCACTGCCAAGCGCAGAATGAACTGAGGGGTCTTGAAGGTCTCGGAGGTTCTCGGAGGTTTCCAGAGGGGAGATTGGGAGGCTCTTTGATCCTGTCCACGGACGATGGACAGGCGGGAGCAAGTAGGCCGAACTCCGCCGCTCACGAGCCGCCGGGCTTTGGGTAGACTGGCCGTATGGCCAACAAGCAATCCTCGACTTCGTCCACGGCCTCGGCCCCCGCGTCCGGCAGACGAAGGGGCGTTCTCGACCTCATCGAGTGGATGGGTAACAAACTGCCCGAGCCGACGATGCTGTTTATCTGGGGCATTGCTCTGGTGCTGGTGTTGTCGCAGGTCGGCATGATGATGGGCTGGGAGGTTCGGGCCAAGAGGTTGCAGGTTGTGGTGGCGCCGCAGGTTGATGCGGCGGGCTCGCCCGTTCTGCACTCCGAGTCGGGTGTGCCGGTGGTTGCGCCGGTGCTGAACGACAAGGGCAAACCGCTCACCGAATTGGTGGACGATCTTTCCCGCAACGACGGCAAGCCCTTCCGCGCGGTGGGCCTGCTCTCGGGGGATGGGGCCTATTGGGCGATTTCGAGTCTGGTTGACAACTTTGTGCGGTTTGCGCCGTTGGGCATCGTGCTGGTGGGCATGTTGGGCATCGGTGTTGCCGAACGATCGGGGTTCATCGGCGCTGCACTGAAGGCGTCGATGGTGGTCGTGCCGGCGTGGGCGCTGACGCCGGCGGTGATCTTTCTGGGCATCATGTCGAGTCTGGGGACCGATGCGGGTTATGTGGTGTTGCCGCCGGTCGCCGCGGTGATGTATCGATCGCTGGGGCGCAGCCCGCTGGCGGGCATCGCGGCGGTCTTTGCGGGCGTGGCGGCGGGTTTCAACGCCAACTTGTTGATTACGAGCCTTGACCCATTGCTGGCGGGGCTGACGCAGATCGCGGCAAGAACGATCGAGCCGGGGTATGCCGTGAATCCGGCGTGCAATTGGTATTTCATGATCGGCTCGACGCTGATGCTGCCGGTGGTGGGCTGGTTGGTGTCGGACTTTGTGGTGGAGAAGCGGCTGAACACACGGCCGGAGTCGGAGGGGGGACCGAATCCGGCGCTGCGATCGCAGGCCGCTGCGCCCGAGGGACCGACGGCGATTGAGCGGCGGGGGTTGCTGTGGGCGGTGGTGACGGTTGTCGCGCTGTCGGCAGCCTTTGTCGGGATGAAGATGATGCCGGATGCCCCGCTCGATGATTTGATCCGAGATTCGAGCGGCGGCTATGCAACCGTCGGCGACGCTCGGAAGATCATCGATGCGGGGAAGCAGGGTGCCGCGCCGCTGACCGACGAGCGTTTGCAGGAGATCCGCGACCGGCTCGCAGAACGCGGTCAGCTCACCAATCTCGGGCGGCCTTTCACCGAGAAGGGCGACGACGCTCAGGCCCTGATGGGTGCCAAGCAGCTCGACGACAAGATCCGCGGGCCGGGCCTGGGCGACCACTTCCCGCGTTGGGTCGAGTCGATCGTTCCGATCCTGTTCATTCTGTTTCTGGCGCCGGGCATTGTCTATGGCGCGGTGACAGGCTCGCTTCGAACAAGCAAGCAGTTGGTGGACACGATGACGCAGACGATGGCTGCGCTGGCGCCGATCATCGTGCTGAGTTTTTTCGCCGCTCAGTTTGTGGAGTATTTCAAGTTCTCGCAGCTGGACAAGATGCTGGCGTACAAGGGGGGCGAGATGCTGGCTGGGGCGGCGTTGCCGACGGAGTTATTGATCGTCGCGTTCATTTTGTTGACGATGGTGTTCAACCTGTTCATCGGGAGCATGAGCGCCAAGTACACGATGTTTGCGCCGATCTTTGTGCCGATGCTGATGCTGCTGGGCATCAGCCCTGAACTGACGCAGGTGGCGTATCGCATCGGCGATTCGACGACGAACGTGGTGACGCCGTTGAACTCGTATCTCGTGATCATTCTGGTGGTGATGCAGCGGTATGCACCGAAGGCGGGTATCGGGACGCTGATCTCGATGATGCTGCCGTACACGATCGCGTTCACGATCGCCTGGATGATCATGCTTCTGCTCTGGATGCAGACGGGTCAGCCGCTGGGGCCGTCGGGCGGGCTTGAGTATGTGCCGGGTGTGTGAGGATGGTGGGGGGGGAGTGGTCCACAGAGAGCACGGAGGGCGGACGGAGAGCGCGGAGTTAGGGCTGGTGCTGGGTCGTTGTTGATCCTTCGTGGCTCCTTGTCTGAACGCGAAGCCGCAAAGTTCGCGAAGGCAGACGGCGGATCGGGGCAGAGAGAGGACAAGCGGCGGGCGACCGTGCCATCGAGGTGCGGTCTCGGACTTCGATCCGCTGGTGAGTAATCGAGGTACAGATATGCGAGCGGGATCGGGAGTGACGTTGGTGCGGGGGGATTGGGTGGGTGGGTGGGTGGGGCCGGGCGCATGGGGTGCCGCTCGCTCACGCTCGGGCTACTTGTTTGGAGCGGCTGATGCGGGAGCGGGACGGGTTGGCCGGCCCGCTCACTTTCGGGGTCTTTGGAGGCTCCGACCGTGTGTTCTTGGCTCGATTGCCGTGTGCTAAGGCTTGACAGGGCCAAGTTCGCCGCTAGCGTTGGCGGTCCTGAGGCAAAGGTGCCCTGACTGGCCCCATCGTCTAGTCTGGTCCAGGACGCCAGGTTCTCATCTTGGAGACTGGGGTTCGAATCCCCATGGGGTCATTGCCCCCGCTTCGGCGGGGGTTTCTTGTTTTTTGGGGGAGTCGATGCTTCGCACCCATTTCCTCCCCCTTTGCCGCGTTCACTCTGAGAACATCCCCCACCCAGGTGGACGAGAATCCACAAAGTTGGGTCTGCTGGGGTCATCCCGCCCCGGTGAATGGCCGATCTGAAAGCTGGAGGTGCGAATGCCCAGAGCCAATCAACAGGTCGGCAGCGGTCAGAATATGGGCGGCGGTACGAGTGTCCATGGAGCTGCCTCCCATAGCCCAATTTCCAATGCCGTGGGCGCGCAGGGTAACGTGTGCAGTGGCAACCCTTCGTCAGCTCCGGTTATCAGTGACTTCGCTTCCGATCCTGAGATGCACGGGTTGGTCGAGACCTTTGCGAGCGAACTGCCCGCACGCGGACGGGCGATGAGCAAGGCTTTAAGCTCAGCGGACGTGGGTGCCATTCGATGGCTGGCACATCAACTGAAGGGCGCTTGCGCCGGATATGGCTTTGCGCAGATCGGTGAAGTTGCCGAGCGAGTCGAATCGACGCTGCTCAACGAGAACATCGATGCTGAAGCGGCGTTGGAGGCGGTGCGGTCGACCGTGACGGAACTGGTGCAACTTTGCGAGCGGTCCAGAGCGAGTTGAGCATCGAATTGGATGTGCGAGGCGCGGATGAGTGCGGGGGTGGGTTGAGGTGGTGGCGATTGGTCGCACGGTCGGTCGATCGGGTGAGAAGGCGCAGCAACGACTCGCACTCGCGTGCAGAGTGAGGATTCAAGCGTGACCGCAACGACTGAGACCAAGCCAACGATTGAGAACGCGGCGCCCGTCGTGCTGCTGGTTGACGATTCGGTCGACGTACACCGCCTGCTTCAGGCCCGGCTCAAGCACGAGCAGATTCAATTGATGGGCGCTACCAGCGGCGCAGATGCGCTGCAGATGGCCGAGAAACTGAAAGTCTCGTGCATCATGCTTGATCTGGACATGCCCGGTATGGACGGGTTTGAGGTGCTGCGAGCGCTGAAGGACCGTCCGAACACGCACAGCGTGCCGGTGATCGTTCTGAGCGGTTTGAACTCCAGCGACGACAAGGTGACGGCGTTTGATCTGGGCGCAACCGATTACGTGACCAAGCCCTTTGATCTGTCGGAACTGCGGGCGCGGTTGCGGGCATCGTTGCGGCTGTACCACTTGCTCACGCTGCTCGCTGAGCGTGCCGACGTGGACGGGTTGACGGGGCTTGGAAACCGGGCGCACTTCAACAAGCGATGGGCCGAGCAGGTGGCCGAGGCGACGCGGTATGGACACCCGCTGAGCCTGGCGATGCTGGACGTGGATTTTTTCAAGAAGATCAACGACACCTACGGGCACCCGGCGGGCGACGAGGTTTTGCAGCGCATCGCCGCGCTGTTGCAGGCCATGTGCAGGCAGTATGACGTGCCGTGCCGCTTTGGTGGTGAGGAGTTTGCACTCATCATGCCGAACACCGGTCCGGGCGATGCGGCGAAGGTCGCCGAGCGTATCCGATTGGAGATTGGCGGGCTTACGTTCCCGCGGCACGCGGAGCACAAGATCACTGCCTCGATCGGGATTGCGGGGACCGACGGCGGCACCGGCAGCACCACGGCGGAGCAGTGGCTGGAACTGAGCGACCAGGGCTTGTATCAGGCCAAGCGAACCGGACGCAACAAGGTGGTGGTGTCGAGCCTGACGCCGGCATCGACGGTGCGACTGGCCAAGGCGGGCTGAGAGGGTGGGCACGGGCGGCGTTGTCGTCCGTTGCTTCGATCTAAAAAGGCAGAATGATCGCCGCGTAGAGTGCGACGGAATCGCGCGACGGATTTCGTTCATCGCCCTCGATCCGGCCGTTGGAGATGTGGTGCCAGCGCACGCCCACCTGCCATCGGGAGCCGCGAGCGACACCGTCGATCGCGTCGTGCAAGGCTCCCGTCACGCCGGCGCCGGCTCTGGGCAAGAAGTTGAAGCCCGTGCCGCCGTCGGGCACGTTGTCAAAGCTGCCGAGCACGCCGATGCCAAAGTCGCCGAAGACGGACCACGAATAGTCGTGGGCGTGAAAGGTGTGCCAGCGAAGGACCATCGAGGCCGACAGACCGGCGGTATCGTCGCCGACTTGGCTGAAGTACCAGCCCGCACCTTCGATCGCAAACTCCAGATCGTCGGCGACAAACTTGGACCACGCGACGTGGAGGTTCAGGTCGTGGTCCTTGTCCAGATCAAACGCCCAAAGTCCACCAATGGTGAGGAAGGTGGAGCCGGCCTGCCCGAAGCCGGGTGAGGTGTCGGGTTCGGTGTTGGAAGCGGGCGTTGTCGGCGCACTGGGGTCGGCGGTGGATGTGCCTGTCGATGGCGATGTCGAGTCGGTCTGGAGTGCCGGCTGATCGAGATCATCGATGACCAACGACTCGAAACTCAGGTCGAGGCGCATGTCCGTGACGGCCCAGGCCGAGTCGAAGGTTTCGCCTGCTTGTGCGGCGGGTGTGACGGAAAGAACGAGGGGCAAAGTGACCAGTTGAGCGGCACGCACGAGCCGGGCCTTGACGGCGGCGAGATGTTCAATCGTTTCAGGCATATCTGCCAAGCGTACCATCGCGCTGATGGCACCGCCTGAGCGAAATCCACCCGAACCTGATCTGCCCGAAGAGTCGGGTCGCACTGAGGCGGCGATCGAGGCGCTGCAAGAATCGCTGGCGTTCTGCGAGCGCAGAGTGGAGCGGCTGTGGGCGATGGTGAACGAGATCAGCGACCAGACGTTTGTTCTGGATCGACGATTGCAGGCTGTGGAGCGACGCATCGATGGACTGGCCAAGCACGCGGAGCAGGCTTTGATGGAATCGGGGGAAGGAGGGGGGGAAGCCGGCGGGTCCGGTGGCGAAGAGCCGACCGCGCCGGTTTGAAGCAGATCGAGCACGCGAGCGTTGAAGCGACCAGTCAATGCGAACGGCGCCGGAAGCCAGTTGAGAAGTGTGGTTCGGGGTGGCGATTGGGCGTGCTTGCACCAAGCCTCGCGCTTACGGGCCTTGCTCGCCGCCAAGCCGCGTTAGCGCCGAGCATCGGCGTGTGCAGGCTCTGACGATCGCAGCACGATGTAGGGGCCGTCTTCGGTGCGAAGGTCGATCAACGCCTGGCCCGCGTCGATCCGGCCGAATCGGACGAATAACTCGGCCAGTCGCAGGCGCTTGGCATCGTCGGGCGCTTGTCCTGGATGAAACTCGCCGATACGTCCGCCCCAGAGCACACGCGTGCGAGTGCTGGTGACGACGATGAGCGAGCCGGTGCTGAGAAAGTCGGAAACGTCTACGGCGTAGACCTGCTCGTAGCCCGGCATGGCGCGTAAGAACGTGAGCAACTCCAGCCCGGCCTGTACGTCGCCGACTTCCCACTTCTGGCCCAGGTCCGGCGGCTCGGCGGCCGCGCCCAGAATCAGTTTCATGCCCGAACGATCCGCGAGGTATCGCGGGCTAAGCAGCCGACCGTCGTGGGTGAC
>JBGSRG010000097.1:0-4218 GCA_041737685.1 Phycisphaerales bacterium
TGATTCCCGGTGCGAACTCGAGCTTTGCGCCGCACTTGGTGCAGGGAAAGCGAGCGGGTTCGGGCGAGAGGGAGGGCGGCGGGGCAGACTCGACAACGTCGGTGCGGCCCCGTGCCTCGTCGTGGTCGGAGGGTTGAGGAGAGTTGCGCGCGGAGGATGAAGTCGGACGCGGTTCGGCCATCGGACGGGTCTTGTCCCTGTGATGCGGCACGGGCGGAGTGCGAGTGGGGGTTTGCGCGGAGTGTCATCCGCCCGGCGAGTGACTTGCTGGCGCAGCGGATTTGAAGCACAGCTTCGAGCGGCGCGGGGCGCGAGTACGGCTCAGGTCGAAGGAATCGGCGGCGGCGAGCCGGGATCGGAGGCGTTTACCTCGGCGAAGACTCGGGCCAGTTCTTGCACCTGGCCTGCGGGCTGCCACTGCGTCATGGACTTGCACCAGACCAGCGTGTCGGCTTTGAGTTCGCCCGAGCGAACCTTGTTGATGAGCAAGGGAACCTCGAAGGGACCGAACTGCTTGCCGTCTATCGCAAGGAAGTATGGGTTGACGTGTGCCCCACCTCCCCCCCCGCCACCCGGCACGGGCGGCGGGCTGCCCGGACCGCCTTGATACTGCCCGCTTTGCTGCGGCTGGCCTGCAGCGGCGCCGGCCATCGACCCCATCATTCCGGCCATGTTGGCGCCCATGCCGAAGCCGATCATGGAACCGGCGGTGCCCTGATTGTTGGCGGCGTCGCGGATGGCCTCTGCGGTCTGGTACTTCATATACGCGTCGAGGTTGCCAACGACACCCATGCTGGTGCGCTTGTCGAGGGCGGCTTCCACCTCTGGTGGAAGCGAGATGTTCTCGATGAGCAGGCGGGGAATCTCGAGACCGAACTTCTCGAAGTCCTGCTTCATCCGCTCGGCGACGAAGGCGGCCATCTGGCTCTGGTTCGCAGCCATATCAAGGATGGGGATGTGGCTGCGGGCCATGATGTCGGCGAACTCGGAAACGATGAGGTTTCTGAGTTGCGTCACGATCTCATCAGTTGTGAAGTTGCCGTCGGTGCCGACGATTTCCTTGATGAACCTGCCCGGTTGGGCGACGCGCATGGTGTAGGTGCCGAAGGCTCGGATGCGCACCGGCCCGAACTCTGGATCTCGCACGATAATGGGGTTCATGGTGCCCCACTTCAGGTCGGTGAACTGGCGGGTGGAGACGAAATAGACCTCGGCCTTGAAGGGCGACTCGAAGCCGTACTTCCATCCCTTGAGCGTGGCGAGGATCGGCAGGTTCTGGGTCTGGAGGGTGTGCGTGCCGGGCGCGAACTCGTCGGCGAGTTGGCCCTCGTTGATGAAGACCGCGGCTTGGCCCTCGCGCACGACGAGTTTGGCACCATACTTGATCTCGTTGTTGCGTCGCTCAAAGCGATGAACGATGGTGTCGTTGGTGTCGTCCAGAAACTGAACGATGTCGATCAGTTCACCCTTGAGACGTTCCCAGATGCTCATTGTCGCTCCTCCTGCTGATCGCGCTAGCGGTGCTGAACCGGGATGGTCGGCCAGCTGCGGCGCGTGCGCATGCTTGGCCGGTTGATGGTACTCGGTAAGTGGACGTTTGGGTTTCACCGCCGGTTCTGGTGGGAAGGCGCTCTAGACAGACTTGGCGGCGTGACCGGCGGCTGGGGGCGGGAGTTCGGGCGACGGGACGGCGGAGCGGCCGCCGCTGGACCGATAGGCGAAAGTTGGAAGTCGATCGACGCAGCAGGGAGACAAGGAATGTCCGCGCCAACGTCAAGTTCCGAGAGCCTCTCGGCCTCGCTCAGCAACGCCGCGACCACCAATGCGCGAACCTCCGCCAGCACGAGCGGCCAGAGTGGCGATGGCTTGGTGCGTCAGCATGAGCGGGTGTCGTGCCGCATGGCGGCGGTGTCGCGGGTTGAGCCGGGTTCGGATCAGGTGGTGCTGAGCCGGGCGTCTGCGTCGGGTCGGGGCGAGGGCGAACTGGGGGTTTGGCTTGTAGACGTCAGTCCCGGCGGCCTGGGAATCACCTCGCCGCTCTTCTTTCCTCGGGGCACGAAACTGCGCGTGCGACTGGAGGCGACTCGCGACGGCGCGGGTGCGAGGGTAGAGGTGGCAGCGCACGCCGGCAAAGGCGGCGGTGCCGATGACCACGGATTGCTGGTTCGCGTGCAGCGCTGCATGATGACGGATCGTGCGCCAACGTACTACGTCGGTGGATCGTTTGTGAAGCCCGATCGTGCGGCGGTGATGGCGTTGATGGAGTTGGCCGCGGGCCGGGGGGTCGCGGCGTGCTGAGCAGTGATGACTTTGTGATCGCAGCGCTGGTGGAGGACGGCCGGCTGAAGCTGGCGGACGTGGCCACGGCCAAGCGGCGTGCATCGGGCGTGGCTGGGTCGGGTGGGTCGGGGGGCGTTGGGGACGGCTCGAACGGTGTTCTTTCGGTGTGTGATGCGCTGGTCGAGCAAGGTTCGCTGACGGGGCGCGAACTGGCCGTGGCGCGGGCGCACACGAGCGAGTTTCCGTTTGTTGATCCGGGTCAGTATGAGATCAACCTGCGCAATGCCTCAAAGTTGTCTCGCACTGCGTGCGAGTCGATCGGCGCGTTTCCGCTGTTTGTGAGCGATGATCTGGTGGTGGTGGGGATGGTGAACCCGCTGGACCTTCACGCGAGCGACCGCTTGCGCGCGCTGCTGAAGACCGAGGTTGAGACGGTTCTGTGCGAGCCCGAGCCTCTGCGAGCGCTGATCGCGCGAGCCTTTGACATGATGGGCGACGCGAGTGAGGCATCTGGCGGTGTGCTGAACGGCCAGCGTCAGGCCGATGTTGAGTTGACAAGCGGGCGCGAGCCGATCGTCGCCGCGACGAACCAGATTATTGTGCAGGGCGTTGAACTGGGCGCTTCGGACATTCATCTGGGGCCAGATGAGCATGAACTGCACCTTCGGTATCGCGTGGACGGCACCCTGCACCCGCATCAGTCGCCGAGCCTGAGCGCGCACCAGGGCATTGTGCAGCGGCTGAAGGTGATGGCCAATCTGGACCTGACCCAGAGCCGTCGGCCTCAGGACGGCAAGTTTCGATTCTCGCACAAGGGCCGCAACGTGGACGTGCGGCTGTCGATCATTCCGACGGTGTGCGGCGAGAACGCGGTGATGCGTTTGCTGCACTCGGGCACGAGCATCAAGGGCTTCGCCGAGTTGGGCTTTCCGATTGACGCGACGAGTGCGTTTGAGCAAACGATCGAACATCCGCACGGGATGGTGCTCGTGACCGGGCCGACAGGCTCGGGCAAGACGACGACGTTGTACACGTGCCTGAAGCGGTTGAACTCGCCGGACTTGAACATTGTGACGATCGAGGATCCGGTGGAGATTCGACTGCCGATGGTTCGGCAGGTTCAGGTGAATCACGAGATTGGGATGACCTTTGCCAGCGCGCTGCGTTCGGTGTTGCGGCAGGATCCGGACGTGGTGTTTGTGGGCGAGATTCGCGATGAGGAGACGGCAAGGATCAGCATTCAGGCGGCGCTGACGGGCCACCTGGTTCTGTCGAGCCTGCACACCAACGACGCGGCGGGCGCGATCGCGCGGCTTGCGGACCTGGGCTGTCCACCGTTTGCGATCAACGCAGCGCTGCTTTGCGTGATCGGTCAGCGGCTGATTCGTCGCAACTGTCCGGAGTGCGCAACGGCGGATCAACCTGCGGCGGTGCTGCTCGAGCGGTTTAGTGTTGGGCACGAGAACGCGTCGTGGGTGCGGGGCAAGGGCTGCGGCAAGTGTGCCAACACGGGGTATCGCGGGCGGGTGGGCGTGTATGAGATGCTGCCGATGTCGGAAGGCCTGCGCGGGCTCGTGGACGCGGGGGCTTCGACGGATGCGTTTCGAGCGAGAGCGCTGGGCGAGGGCATGAGGCTGATGTGGCACGACGGGCTGGCGAAGGCTCGGCTTGGCTTGACGACTCTGGAGGAGATTGCACGCGTGGTGGCGTTGCAGGACGCAGAGCCGGTGCAAGACCTGTCCTTGGCTGTCGGCACGGATATGCCGAGTGCTGAGGCAACGAAACTGAGGAACGCCGCGTGAGCACGCTGGGCTTTGAGTATGTTGCGCTTGATGCGAGCGGGGTACGCACGTCGGGCCGCCTGTCGGTAGCCGACCGCGCTGAGGCGGTGCGTTCGCTGGCTTCGCGCGGGTTAACGACGGTGTCGGTGAAGCCGGC
>JBGSRG010000115.1:0-2305 GCA_041737685.1 Phycisphaerales bacterium
ATCACCGACGGCGTGCGCCATCGAATGCACCAATCGCTGCACTACGCCGTTCAGAAAGCCGCCCGCCGCGGCCTCAAAGCCCTGCCCGTCGAACTTCAGCCCTACGTCTCGCCCGCGCCAAAGCGCCAACGCACCGCCCGCACTGCTCGCCAAGCCCGCCCCACGGCAAGCACCCGCGCCTGATTCACACCGCCCCGCCGAACGGCTGATACCGCATCTCCCGCTCCACCCGGTTGCCCTCACCCATAATCAGCACCCGCGGCGAGTTGCTCGCATACTGCTCATCCGTCAGATACGCGTAGTGCATGATGATCAGTTGATCGCCCACCTCGACCAGGTGCGCTGCCGCCCCGTTCAGTTCGATGCACCGGCTGCCCGGCTCGCCCCGAAAGATGTACGTCTCAAACCGCTCGCCGTTGCGACAGTTCGCGATCTCGACCGCGTCGTTGACACGCATACCGCACGCCTCAAGCAGATCGGCATCGATCGTGATCGAGCCAATGTAATCGGGCTTGGCCGCGGTCACGCGCGCCATATGCAGCTTTGAATGAAGCACTTTGCGAAGCATGGATCAACACACTCCAAGACCCATCAAGTTCGGACTTTCCAGCACACACCCCGCGTCCCGCACACCCGCTCACATCCAGCCACTCACGCAGCCCCAACGACGCTTCCACTTCGAGCCAACGGCGCAACCACCGACGATTCCACATCAGCTGGCCCGTCCTCCGCTTTCGCCGCTACCGCAGCGGTGGCCGGCGGCGCCCACTTGGCCGTATTGATGTACGTGCTGTACTTCGGATGGTCAAACGCGTGCATCACGTACATCACGTCGTTCCAGCACGCAGCAATCAGCCGCTTGTGCCGCAGGCCGTTGATCCGACCGATCTTCCGACGCCCGTGCGACTCGTTGAACTCGCGCACCGCCGCCAACTCGCCCACCCACTCGCAGTGCGTCTCCAAGTCATCGCCGATCGCATCATCCAGATAGATGAACACACGCGGCAACAAAAACTCGCTCGTCGCGTCCAGCAGTTTCAACGCGTCCACCGTCGAGGTGTAGTAGTCAACATCAATCGAAACGAACCCGACGGGCGCCGGATACTGCCGGTACAAAAACTTTGGCACCGTGCTGGCAACATCGCCCAGAATCAACTTCGCTCGTCCCAACTTCGCACGCAAAGCCTTCGGACGCATCCTGAACAGCCCCGTCGTCCACGCAAACGGCAAATCCCTCGGATCCGTCGGCGGCGGCATCCCCTTGCCCGTGTCAAAGCCGTACACATCAATCTTCACCCCCGTCTCGGTTTCTACCGCTGCTGCCACTCGCTCCAGCACCAACAGCCCCGCACCGCCCGCCACACCAAACTCAAAAACGCTGATCCGGTTGATTCCGAGCGCCTTTGCCTGCGTTGCGGCCTGCCACACCCCATATCCGTAATGCGGCCGCTCCACCGCGTCGTAGTCCAGCTTTCGCTTGAAACTCGCCGAGCCGCTCCGAAACAGCATCCACTGCCGAATCAACGCCGGATTGGCCAGCATCTGCAAGCCCCGCTTCACAATCGTCGACATCCGCTTCGCCAATTCCAATCTCCGTCAATCACTCCGCACCAACCCCACCGCTTCCGTTCCACCCGCCCCTCACCCCTTCTTCCCCGCCCACACAACCACTCCCCCAACAACCCGAAACAAGAGTAGGTTCAAAGACGCCCCCACAGGTTCGGGTTCTGCTCGCAACGCCATCTCAACCTACCCCAGCCCAACCCACCCGAACACCGCAGCCCAATCCTCAGTCCCTCCTATCGCGAACTTGCCTTCAAGCCCACCCGTCCAACCGCCGATCTTCCACACCACACGAATCTCCGATCGGCCGCGGCGTGCGACCAATCGAGACTCCGCCGGAGGCACACGGACGGCCCGACCATGTTCCAGCCCGACCAGATCGATCGAATCCGCACCAGTTTCAAACTCTTCACGCCGCACGCCGACGACCTCACGCGGCTGTTCTTCACGCGCTTGTTCACCGCCGGGCCCGCCGTCCGAACGCTCTTCCCGCGTGATGCCGCCAACCGCGGCCAGAACCTCATCGCATCACTCGGCATCGTCGTCAAGAACATCACCCGGCTCGAAGCCGTTGAGCACTTGCTCAGCGAGATGGGCGCACGCCACCACGTCGCCGGTGTCACGCCGCAGCACTACGGCATCGTCCGCGACGCGCTCGTGGCCTCCATGCGAGACATCGCCGCCGACGACTGGGACGACCAGATCGAGCGAGACTGGCTCGACGTGCTCAACTCCGTCGCGT
>JBGSRG010000126.1:0-4175 GCA_041737685.1 Phycisphaerales bacterium
CACGCGCGCGGTGGGACGCGTTGCCAATCTCGAGGACAAACTGGAAGAGATCGGCGGCTTCCGCGGCACGCAGGGCCTGTGCCACACTCGGTGGGCGACGCACGGCGGCGTGACCGAGGCCAACGCGCACCCGCAGCGTGACGATCGGCACGGCGTCGCGGTGGTTCACAACGGCATTATCGAGAACTATGGGACGCTCAAGACGTGGCTGCGCGAGCGCGGGCACTCGTTCACCTCAGAGACGGACACCGAGGTGATCGCGATGCTGATCGGCGAGTTGTACGCGCCGGACGAGGGAGTGGACCTGGAGAAGGCGGTGCAGGCGGCGCTCCGCGAAGTGACGGGGGCGTACGCGATCTGCGTGATCTGCGAGCGCGAGCCGGGGGTGATGGTGTGCGCACGCAAAGGCTCGCCGCTGATGATCGGCATCGGCGACGGTGAGTACGTGATCGCATCGGACGCGTCGGCGATTATCGCGCACACGACGCAGGTGTTTACGCTGGACGATTACAACGTGGTGCGGCTGTCGCGCGATGAGGGCGGGCAGATGCACCTGCGAACGAGCACGATTCACAACGTGCCCGTGACGCCCAAGATCGTGCAGTTGGAGATGGACCTCGAGCAGATTGAGCTGGGCGATTATGAGCACTTCATGCTCAAGGAGATCTTTGAGCAGCCCAAGAGCATCCGCAACTGCATGAGCGGAAGGTATGAGGCGCAGGACGGACGGGTGGTGCTTGGCGGGCTGTCGAAGTTCTCGAAGGAGTTGACACGCTGTCGCCGGATCATTCTGACGGCGCAGGGCACCGCACTGCACGCGGCGATGATCGGGCGATATCTCTTAGAAGATCTGGCGAAGGTGCCCACGCAGTGTGAGTATGCCAGCGAGTTCCGCTATCGCAACCCGACGATCGAAGAGGGAACGGTGGTGATCGCGGTGAGCCAGAGCGGCGAGACGGCCGACACGCTCTCAGCGCTGCACGAGGCGAGCGAGCGCGGGGCGCTGTCGCTTGGCGTGGTGAACGTGGTGGGCTCCTCGATCTCGCGTTCGACCGATGCAGGCGTGTACCTGCGCGTTGGCCCGGAGATTGGTGTGGCCAGCACCAAGGCCTTCACGGGCCAGGTGGCGGTGCTGACGCTCATCTCGCTGTTCATGGCTCGACGGCGGTTCATGAGCGCTGACCAGTGTGGCGAGCTGATCCGGGAGATGGAGTCGATCCCCGAGAAGATTGAGCGGGTGCTGGCGCAGGCCGACACGATCCGCGCTGTGACCGAGAAGTATGTTGAGCGAGAGAACTGGCTGTTTCTCGGGCGCGGGTACAACTATCCGACCGCTCTGGAGGGTGCGCTCAAACTCAAGGAAATCAGTTACATCCACGCCGAGGGCATGCCCGCGGCGGAGATGAAGCACGGGCCCATTGCGCTGATCAACGACGGGATGCCGGCGGTGTTTATCGCCAACAAGGGTCGGCAGTACGAGAAGGTGCTTAGCAACATTCACGAGGTTCGTGCGCGTGGTGGGCACGTGATCGCGGTGGCGACCGAGGGCGACGAGAAGATTAAAGAGCACGCGCATGACGTGCTGTACATCCCCGATATTGCTGAGCCGCTGAGCCCGATGCTGGCGGTGGTGCCGCTGCAGTTGATGGCGTACTACGCGGCGCTGTTGCGGGGCCATGACGTGGACAAGCCGCGGAACTTGGCCAAGAGCGTGACGGTGGAGTGAGGGGAAAGCGGCAAAGCAACACTGCAGCAGGGCTGCAAAGCGGCAGAGCAGTAAAGCGACAAAGCAGCAAGATGGCGGGGCAAAGCGCTATGCACGCACCCTGTGCCCTCGGTATGTCCTTCGCGGCTGCTGTGGACAGTCCGCCTTGGTCTGAATCTTGCTTCGCGACGATATCGGCATGGCGGCGCGGCGGTACGGCGGCATCACCACAAGTCAACAACAACCGCTCGAACTCGCTATTCGATGACGGGATATTCACGCGCGGCGATCGCCGTGCAAGCCCGCTGGTCTTCAGTCACGCTCAGCGCCGGCGGCGACGAGAGAGGGTGGCGAATGCGAGGCCCAACCCTGCGAGGCCTGAGCCCGGCGCGGGGATGGTGAGCGAGAAGCCGCCGATGATGGAGTCATTGCCGCCCGCGAACGGGCCGCCCGCGGTGATGAAGGTGCTGATCGACAAGAAGTAGGTCTCGCCGGGCATGATCATGACGGCTCCGGGTCCGAGCGGCTGTCCAAGAGCGGTGCTGAAGGTGACGGCGCCAGCGTCATCGTCGCCGAGGGTGCCGGTGCGGCCGATGAAGGCGGGCATGGGAGCTGTTCCACCGAAGACGACGGAGGTGGAGAGGTTGATGCTCGACGAGACACTGCCGCTGTAGTTGGCGGTGTCGAAGGTTGCTAGAGCGAAGATGTCGACGAGGAACCCGTCGGCGGTGCTCGCGATGGTGCTGATATCGATATCGACCAGCAGCGTGGCCACGACGTTCAGGCCGTCGCCTATGCCGCCGGAGGTGGTGCCGCCGCCGCCGTCGGCCGCTACGGAGCCGAAGGGGCCGCTGTTGCTGAAGCCGGTGAGGGGAACGTTGTCGGAGATGCGTTCGGCATCGCCGCTGGCAAAGCCGGTGTAATCAGCGATGTTGAAGGTGGTCGCGGCTTGGGACAGCGGCGCGAGGCCAACGAGGGAGAAGAGCGCAATGATCGAGCGATGAGACGAGGTCACGTGGGACTCCTTGGTTGAAAACCGGGATCGTGCGACTCTCTCTCTTTCCGGTCTTGACAAGCAGGATGCTACCAAGCGGATGCACTGCCATGCAAGAGCAATCTTTGAGAAGTTCAGGAATTCTGGTCGGCCGAAGTCAGCCGCCGGTCGGGTGCGGCTTTGGTTCGGTAGGGCTTGGTTCGGATCGCCGTAGCCAGATGTCTCGTCGTTCGGGATCGTTCAGCCGGGCGTGCAGATCGCTGATTCGTCGAGCGAGGGCCAGGGCGACCGGAGCATCGGGGTTTGGCTGGTCGGCGTGCGCTCGCTCGAGCACGCGCAGGGCTTGGTCGGTGTCTCCCGCCTTCTCGCAGGCGTTGGCAAGGTACTCCGAGACCGCGACGGCCTCGGACGACGACTCGCCGCGAATGACGCGAAGGCGTTCGAGCGATTCGCGGAGTTGGTCGCGAGCATCGGCGAATCGGGCAGCGCGAAGCAGGACAACGCCGAGGTTGGCCTCGGCCTCGAGCGTTCGCCAGTGGTTGCGACCGAGCGTGGAACGCATGAGCGGCAAGAGACGATCAAAGGCGGCCGCAGCATCGTCGTACCGGCGCAAGCGCATGAGCGCGCCGGCGACTTCGCTGTGAGTTGAGAGCGCCAGTTCGTGGTTGGCTGGGAGCGCCGCGTCGATGCGTGTGGCCAACGCTTGCAACTGGTCGAGCGCGATCTGGAACTGGGCGATTGCTCCGGCTTCGTCGGCAGCGCGGCGCAGGCGTATGGCTCGCTCGTGAGAGACGAGCGCGAGGTTGTAGGCGGTCGTGAGCGTGTCTTGGTTTTCTTGGCCCAGCGTGCGGGTTCGATCGGCAAGGACCGCGCGATATTCGGCTTCGGCGGCGTCGAGTTCGCCGGCGTGCTTGAACGCCCCGGCGAGTTGGTTACGGGCGCTGAGCGTGGTCGGATCGTCTGGGCCGCGCATCGTTGATTGGGCGGCGACCGCTTCTCGCAGGCCGGCGATGGCTTCGGGCGAAGGGCGCTGGCGATAGCGGGCCTCGTTGAGTCTCAGCACGGCATCCGCGAACTCGGCGGAGCTTGAGGCGCCGATGGCTTGACCGAGTCGCACGGCCTCGGCGAGTTGTGCCTCAGCCTCTGAGGGCCGACCGATGCCGAGATAGGCGCGGCCCAGCACCCGCCGGACCTGAAAGCCCACGGCGGGCTGGTTCAACAATCGCGGTGCATCGACAAGCGCAACGCGGTCGAGCAGCGACGCGAGGGGGACTTCGGGTCCATCGATCGCGGGATCGAGCCTGCCGAAGAGGTCGTCGTCGAGGAAGCCCACCGCGGCTTGGGCCACGTCGCGCTCGGTTCGGTAGCGTTCCTGTGATTCGACCGCGGCGGCTCGGGCAACGGCTTCTGCGCGTCCGAAGGCGATCGAGACGATGGTGGCGGTGGTGAGCACAAGCACGAAGGCCGAGGCGGCGG
>JBGSRG010000157.1:0-10166 GCA_041737685.1 Phycisphaerales bacterium
CAGCCAAGAAGAAGGCCCGGCGAACCGTGATGTACTCGAGCGCGGGCAAGAAGCTCTACGCCAAGCGAGATTCTTCGGGTAAGTTCAAGGACATCCAGCAGTATGCCCGTGCCCATCGCATGGACATGCAACGCACGAGCAAGGCCGAAGCCAGTGACGCCGCGGCCTCCCCCTCGCCCATGATGTAGACCACGCGAAGGAGGCTCAGCAGATCGTGCCTTCGTGCCAACTGAGACAAGCAAAGCGGGCGGACCTCGTGGTCCGCCCGCTGTCGAATCACTGACTCTCAACTTCCGGATTGGCTTGTCGCAAGTTCTGCAGGCGGGGGCACCACCCAATGTCAGGCACAGCCCGGCAGCCAGCAGTCCAGGAAGTCGAGCAGGTCGAGAAGGTCAACCGTTCCACTGCCGTTGTAGTCCCCCGGCACGGCCGGTCCCGACGTGCCCAGGTTGCCCAGCCAGCCGTCTACAAACTGGAGCAGGTCCAAGAGGTCAGCGGACGAGTCCGAGTTCAAGTCGCAGGGGCACTGACAGGAATCGGGCACGCCGTCGTAATCCAGATCGCCCGGCTGAGCGGCCAGAAGTAGCGCCCGGCCGTCGGGAGTGCCGTCACTGTCGCAGTCAGGCAGGCCCATCTGGCAAGAGTCGATGATGTCGTCAGGACGTGCGAAGGTGCCGAAGTCGCTGAAGTACGATTCCAAGTCGGCGAACTGCTGCGGCGAGGTACCGGGAAAGCCGCCACCCGGGTGGAAGACGACAAAGAAGAGTCGGTTACGGATCGTCGTGCGGTCCGTATTCCGAAGGTTGGGGCCAGTTCCGCCGGTGGCGTTCAGCCCGTGGCAGCCGATGCAGTTGGACGTGTAAAAACCCTCACCGTCCAGCTGATCGCCGATCGGCCCGCCGTCGGTGTCGATCCGTAGGCTCAGATCGCCCTGTGCGATCGAAGCCGCGTATGCAGCCGCGATCTCGCATACGTCCAAGATCGAGTTGTCGTTGCAGTCAGCACTGGGGACGCTGGCGATCTGCGACGAGTCTGCAACGCCGTTGTTGTCGCAGTCGGCGGGCGGATTGCCGGTTGTGACGCGGAAGTTGTCTACGCCGGCCTCGACGATGCTCTGGTTGGGGCTTGAGTTGTCCGCCGCGAGGAATCGCACCCGCATGTTCGCGGTGTTCACGATTCCGGCCGAGGTCAGATCGCTCTGCGTGACCACGCGGGTGGTCCAGACACAGTCGCCCGAGGGTGGCACCGTGATAGCAACGACTTGCGTCCAAGGGCCAGCGGTGCCCGTCGAAGAGACTTCGAGAAAGAGGCCGTCGGGGTTGGCCCCACCTACCTGTGAAATGGAAAGGTAATAGTCGAAGCAGATCGTGATGTCACCAGCCGAAAAGTTCAGCGCTGGCGAAGTGAGAATGACCGCACCGCCGTCAACGTCGGACGTGGTGCCGCCGTTAGGGTCAGAGTTTTCTGTGACATAGGCCGAGCCGGAGCCGCCGGAAGCAAAGATCGGATTGAAGGCATAGCCGTTCTGGGCGACGACTGGCACTCCTCGCTCCCAATCGCCGTCGGTTGCACCCGCCCCGCGAGACGCCGTCCAGCCCATGTTGGTCTCGAAGTCGTCAAAGAACAGGGTTGCCAGCGCGTTGACGGGCGACGGGCATGGATCGCCACAGGGTTCACCCGACAAGGGCACGATCTTGAAGACACTGCCGAGATTGACGCTGACGTAGTACATCTCACCCGCATCGTCCTCACCAAAGGCGACCAGTCCGTTGACGGTCGTGCTCGTTGAGTTGAGTTGGCCCGTCCAAACCCGCTCGTCACTCACCGAAATGCCATTGAAGCGAAGGCTGCGGACAAAGTTGCTGCAATAGTCGGCGTGGAAATACGCACCCTGCAAGCCCGCGAGCGCTGTGCCGTTGTACACCACGCCGCCCGTGATCGAGCACGCGCCGTCGCCGATGTGTAGGTACTGCTTGATCGGATCGACAAAGGTTGGCAGCGGGTTCGGCGGGTTGTTGCCCGCGCTGCAGAACGTGTCGTTGCCCGAAGCCGCCGCGAACCCTTCGCGGCAGTCCCAGCCGTAGTTTCGGCCGGCGACCTGCGCCGTGTTCCCACCCGGTCCGGGAACGTACAGCGGCTGAAAGTCGATCTCCTCGGCGACGTCCTGGCCAACGTCACCGATCCAGAGATTGCCACTCGGATCAAAGTAGAGTCGCCAGGGATTGCGCAAGCCCTCTGCCCAGATGTAAGGCCGTACCGCGCCGCCCTGCGCGCGAAAGGGATTGTCGTTGGGCACCCACAAACCGTCTCCGTCGGTCGTCAATTGGTCTTGGACGTCCAATCGCAAGAGTTTGCCCAAGAGTGAGTTGGGGTTCTGCGCTCGCTCAAAGGGATCGTTCGCGCTGCCGCCGTCGCCCACGCCGATGTAGAGCATGCCGTCTGGCCCGAAATCCAGCGCACCGCCGTTGTGATTGTTGAAGTCCTGCTGGAACTGCAGCATCGTCAGACGGGTCGAGGTGTCGATGCTTGCCGCGGCCAGCGCCTGCGCCATGTTTGCGAACGGAGCACCGGCCGCGCGGAATCGGTCGATTCGCGTGAAGAACGGCGTGCCAGCAACCGGATTCAGCGTGGTGTAGTTCACGTAGATGAAGCCGTTGGTCAGGTAGTTCGGGTCAAACGCCAGGCCCAGCAAGCCGCGCTCGCCTGAGGCAGCGGTCAGCCGATCTGCCAGCGGCACCGCGGCGTTGTCTCGAATGTCCAAGAACGGGGTCGCGACAATCGTCGGGTTGGCGGTCGAGATGTCCAGAATTCGGATCCGGCCGACCTGCTCAACCACAAACAGACGATTGGCATCGCCCGGAATGTGCTGCAAACCCAACGGCTGACTCAGCCCAGAGGCGACTAGTCGGGAGCGGATCTGCGTCTGCGCTTGTGCGAGCGTGGTGCCGATGCCGAGCGTGACAGCCACGACAACCATCCACGCCGCACACGAACGCACAGAACAGCTACCTCTGCTTGCAATCGAACGCATTTCTGCCTCCACAAAGTTCCGGTGTCAATCGCCAACCCGACACATCGCCCAACTCACCATTCGTTCACGCTGCCAACCCTCTGCCAAAACTGCCGCTCGCTCGCCATGAACGCCCAGCGAAACCTTCCCCTATCGACCAAGCCGAACCGACGCGCAAGCCATCAATCTGGAGCGGCGCCAGCCATCTGATAACTGTGTGCCAAGAACGCCAAGAATCAAGAACGTTCTCGGACGTTCCGAAAATCGACCGCTTTCAAGGGTTCGTGTCCGTTCTGTGCCGCGAACGACACGAAAGGCACGCAAGCCTGCTCCACCCTCAAACCGAGCACAACAAACGCCAAAAACAAAGTCCCCTTTCTGAGACTGACCACCCCGCGCCTTACGAAGGACAGAGCGGGCCTGTTCCATCTGCAACGAACGCTCAACCAAGACACACTGGAGACCGCCTGTTCCCCGCTCGACTCAACCGATTACACTCTGGGAGTCCGCAATGACGCCGAGGAACCCCCACATGACCGCTACCCCCCACCCCTCTCCCGCCGCCAGTTCGAGCGCCAGAGTCACGGCGGACACCCGAATCTCAGGTTCGGGCATCCCAGCGCAAGAGATGATCGACGCTCACACCGTCACCATTTCCGGCTTGGTGCTGAACGCGAGTTATGGCCCTGAATCGAATCCCGCTTCGCTCGAAGTCTTCGATCGTGATATCGCTCAACCGGGGCAGTATCCCTACACCCGCGGGCTGCACGCCGAGGGCTATCGCTCGCGGCTCTGGACCATGCGTCAGTTTGCGGGCTTCGGCTCAGCGGACGATACCAACCGTCGTTTCAAGTACCTGCTCGAACAGGCCAAGTCTTCAACCAAGGTCGCGGCGAACACCGGCCTATCGACGGCCTTCGACCTGCCCACACTCATGGGGCGCGACAGCGACGACGAACTCTCGATCGGTGAAGTGGGCCGATGCGGCGTGGCGATCGCGAGCATCGAGGACATGCACCGACTCTACGCCGATATCCCGATCGGCCAGGTGACGGTATCACAGACGATCAACGGCCCCGCCGCGGTGATCTGGGCGATGTATCTCGCCCACGCCAAACAGCGTGGCATCTCTTGGGACACGCTTGGGGGAACGCTCCAGAACGACATTCTGAAGGAGTTTCACTCCCAGAACGAGTTCATCTACCCACCAGATGCCAGTGTCAAACTGGTGGTCGACACGATCGAGTTCCAGACGCGTCTGGTGCCGCGATGGAACAGCGTGTCGATCAGCGGATATCACATCCGCGAGGCGGGCTCGAACGCCATTCAAGAACTCGCCTTCACACTTCGCGACGGAATGGAATACGTTGAGGCCTGCCTGGAACGGGGCATGGACATCGATGAGTTCGCCCCGCGCCTGAGTTACTTCTTCAACAGTCACAACGAGTTCTTTGAGGAAATCTGCAAACTGCGTGCCGCACGTCGCATCTGGGCCAGGATCATGCGACAGCGGTATGGAGCCAAGAACCCCAAGAGTTGGCTGATGCGCACGCACGTTCAGACCGCGGGCTGCTCGCTTACTGAGCAGCAGCCGCTGAACAACATCGTGCGCGTGGCCTACCAAGCCATGGCCGCAGCGCTCGGCGGTTGTCAGTCGCTCCACACCGACTCGATGGATGAAACCCTCGGCCTACCAACGGAGCAGGCCGTGACCGTTGCGCTTCGCACACAGCAGATTCTGGCGTTTGAGACGGGCGTGACGCGCACGGTTGATCCGCTCGGCGGCTCTTGGTTTATCGAAAGCCTGACCGACCAGATGGAGTCGGGTGCCCTCGACCTGCTGCACGAGATTGACCGGATGGGCACGTACTCTGATTGGAGCGCAACCACCGCGGCTGCAACGCACACTCCTGAGACGCTCGAGTCCCACCCCGCATATCAAGCCCGGCGCACGTTTGGCAAGTCCGTCATCGCCGGCATCAATCGCGGCTACTTCCGACGACAGATCGCCGAGGCGAGTTATCGCTTCAGCGAAGAGTGCGAGGCTGGCGACCGCATCATCGTCGGGCTTAACGCCTTCAAAGACGACTCCAACGACCGTCCGATCGATATTTTACAGATCTCTCACGATGTGGAAGTGCAGCAGAATCAACGGCTTGCGTCGTTCAAAGCCCACCGCGACCCCAAGGCCGTGCTGGCAGCACTCGACCGGCTCCGCCGCACTTGCCGCGATGGCGATCCGGGCGGATCATCGCTCGCTGGCGATGCGGGCTATGCCCATTCTGCACCGGAACTCGGTCTGGATTCCCACAACGTCATGCCCGCGCTCATCAACGCTTCGCTGTGCAACTGCACGCTGGGCGAGATGGTTCAGGCGATGGCCGACGTTTACGGACGCTATTCAGGTGGGCCGGAGTGGTGATACCGTGACGCGAGAGCTCTAGGTGAGCGTTGGTTCATGCTTGTCTCACGGCAGACTCATCGTTTCTCGCTACGTTTCTGATATGCTTTGTCAGCGACAAGACCACATCGCGGCAAGGTCTGACACCACATGCGAGCGTTCGCTCGCGATCAGACCCGCCGACAGACAGAAAGGCTCGAACATGAAAGCGTTTCGATCAACTCTCCTCCTTGTGACCGCCTCGCTGAGCCTGCTTGCGCTCGGAGCGTGCGAGAAAGAAGCGAATGAGGTCAAGGAGGCCGCGTCGAAGGTCGGCGACACGGCGAAGGATGCGGGAGAATCGATCAAGGCTGGCGCCCAGGACATGGCGAGCAAAGCTTCGGAGCAGTTCGCAGATCTTCGTGACAAGGCCGCGACCGAGATGCAATCGCAACTCGACGCGCTCAAGCCGACGCTCAGTTCGGTAAAGGACAAAGTGGCAGCGCTGCCCGAGATGGCGCAGGGTGCTGCCAGTTCAGCCGTGAAGGAAGCCGAGAGCGCCATGGATGCCGCTTCGGACAAACTTGGTGAGCTCAAGGACGCTGGGGCCGACTCTTGGAAGTCGGTCTCAAGCGAGGCCGCCGCACTGATTTCGCGTGCTTCGGCGTCGGTCAAAGGCTTGGCCGACAAGTTCATGAAGTAAGTGAATCGACCAACGTGAACGAAACCCAGCGGGATGCTCGGCACGGGCATCCCGCTTGACGTTTTCGGCACAGAACCCGCGATTCGCTCTCTTGCCGAAAGCGGCGAGGTCGGTTGCTGTGCCCGCTACAAGAAGACCTTTCCCAGTACTGCTGACCTGAAATCTGCTTCATCTGTCCCTCACCGTCGGATATACTGGCTCTCAGGAGAGCCTGCCCCATGTCCCAACTCAATTGCCACGTCGAACACGGCACCGACGGCTTCTGCGTCGTTGCACTCGTTGGATCCGCGGACATCGAGTCGCACGAGCGACTGCGAACGTATCTCGATCCCGTGCGCGCCACTTCCTGTCCCAAAGTCATCGTGGACATCGCCAAGCTCGAGTTTTTGACGAGCTTGGCCATCGGCGAACTCATCGCCCTTCGGCGAGCGCTGCGCGAGCGTCAAGTCGAGATGGCCGTGACCGGACCGAACTCGTACGTCGAGGCCGTCTTCTCGAAGGTGCGCTTCAACACGGCCGTACCAGTCTTCGTGAACATCGGCACTGCCCGCGAGGCGCTCGCGTTCCAGAGTTGAAGCGAGCCGACCTCAACTTCCAACAGCCAATCAATCGTCCGCCCGTCCGCCCGTTAGTCGATGCGTTCTTTGCCGCCCATGTAGGGCCTGAGAACCGGCGGAACGGTCACGCTGCCGTCGGCGTTCTGCCACATCTCCAGAATGGGGATCAGTAATCGCGGGCTGGCCGCGACGGTGTTGTTGAGCGAGTGGCAGAAGACCGTCGGTGTGCGATCTCCGCCGCCTGACCCCTCACCCGAACCCCCGCCACTGCCACTGGCCCCTGCGGTCGCCGCTGGTCGGTAGCGCAGGTTCAGCCTGCGGCACTGATAGTCATAGAGCCGTGACGCCGAGTGTGTCTCGCCCCAGTCGCCCATCGGGCGCCCCTGCTTGTCCATCTCGCCCCGGCCGGGCATCCAACTCTCCACGTCGATCATGTCGGCGTTCTTGACGCCAAGATCGCCGGTGCAGCACTGCAAAAGCCGGTACGGAAGCCCCAGGCCCTGCAACAACTCTTCAACATAACCAAGCATCTTGGTGTGCCAAGCGCGGCTCTCTGCCTCGTCTGCCCTACAGATGACCACCTGTTCTACCTTGTCAAACTGGTGGATCCGGTACAGCCCAGCCGTGTCCTTGCCCGCAGCGCCCGCCTCTCGCCGAAAGCACGTGCTCACGGTCGTGTACCGCAGCGGCAGGTCCTCCTCACGCAGAATCTCGTCGATGTGCAGGGCCATCAACCCCACCTCGCCGGTGCCGGTCAGAAACTGGTCATGCCCGCCGCCACGCTTCGATTCTTCTACGTGGTAGGCCTGCTCGCGCCCGGCCGGAAAGAAGCCCGTGCCCACCATTGCCTCTTCTCGAACCAGCACGGGCACGCTCATGGCCTTGAAACCCTGCCGGAGCGTCATGGTGTCAAAGGCGTAGCGCAACACCGCGTTGTGCAACAGCATGCCGTCGCCAGTGAGCACGTAACTCCGGCTGCCAGCTATCTTCACGCCACGCTCAAAGTCGGCCAGGCCCAAATCTTTCACGAGTTCTACGTGGGTCTTGGGCCGGAAGCCACGATTCTCTTCGTATGGCTTCTTGGCGTCGAAGCCCCAAGGCCCTTCGCCCGTGGTGCCCAGCCCCTGCGGCGGCTGCGCGGGGGGTGCCCATCTTCGGATTTCGACGTTGTCATCGCCTGATGTACCCACAGGCACGTCGGCATCGGGCGGCAAGGGCACCGAAAGGAGCAGCGCGTTGAGTTCTGGATCGATTTCCGCAACCCCGGCCTCAAACTCCTGCACGCGTGCCTTTAGCGCAGCGGGCCGGGCCTTGAGCGCCTCCAGCTCGGCCTCCATCCGCGACCGCTCATCGCCGGTTGCCTTTTTCAGCGCCCCGGCGAGCTTGCCGATCTGCGGTCCGATTTCCTTCTCGACCTTTCCCTGCTCGGCTCGTACCGCATCACGCTGGGTCGAGAGCGATCTTCTGCGCTCGTCGAGCACGAGCAGACGATCGATGTCCACGGCCATGCCCTTCTTGCGGCAACCGTCGCGGTATCGGTCGGGACGCTCTCTCAAATCCTTCAGATCAATCATCGACGGCGAGTGTAGCCAAACGGAGCCTGCGAGCGATTGCCGCGAAACCGCGGGTCTGGAATACCATGAACGCCCACACCGAAGCCGACGGGCCCAACCCGGCGCTCGAAAGGGAGACGAACGATGCCGACCTACCACCTGATCCCGCTCAATGACCCCGCGGGTCGCTCCATCACGCTCAAGGACGGTGCGATCACCATCGGCCGAGCGCCCGAGAATGTGCTGAGTCTCGACGACGGCCTGCTCTCTCGCTTTCACTGTGTCATCGAGCCGCCGAGCGCTGAAGGTGAACTCGGTCTGGACGACCTTGAGGACGGCAACAACCCGACGTACCACGTCCGTGACTTAGGCTCTCGCAACGGAACCCGGCTCAACGGCGTCAAGATCGCTGATGCGCCGATCCGCGCTGGCGACATCATCAAGATCGGCAACCACAGCTTTGCCATTGAGGAGGAAGCCACGCTCAAGGAGCGGCAGGTCGCCGCTCGGCTTGAGGCCCCCGAGTCCGAGAGCGCTTGGGCCAGCGACCTGAAAGAGATGATCAACCTTCTGCCTCCGAAAGACCTGGGAACCGAGGACAAGATCGACATGATCGACGGTCGCGGCAAGGCGACCGAGGCGCTCTCGGGCAAGTCTGAGGGTGCCCGCGCTTCTCGCCTGCTGCTCATCGCGGCGTCAAAGTCGCGTGCGACCGACGTTCACATCGAACCCAAGGGCGACACCTATCAGGTCCGCATGCGCGTCGATGGGCAGATGCTCACCATCTGCGACTTGCCCAACGGTGTTGGCGAACTCTGCTTGGGGCTGATCAAGACCGCCTGCCAGTTCCGACCTCACGCGCGAGAGGCGGTGCTCGACGGCCACTTCTCGGCGCGTCTGCCCATGGTGCCGGGCTCGACCTCGACCAGGCGCGTGGACTATCGGGTGTCGTTCACGCCGAGCGTTCACGGCCAAAAACTGGTCGTCCGAGTGCTTGACCAGCGAGAGGCTCCCAAGTCGCTCACCGAGATGGGCCTGCCGCCCTACATGTCGGAGCGGATGCGCAAGCTTGTTCAGCAGGACGCGGGGCTGCTGCTGGTCTGCGGGCCAACGGGCTCGGGCAAGACCACCACGCTCTACAACGCCATCCGCGAGATCGACCGCAGCCGACGCAATGTCGTCACCATCGAGGACCCCGTCGAGTACCGCATCGAGGGCGTGACCCAGATCCCCGTGGGCCACGCGAACTCCTTCGGCACGCTGCTCCGCTCCATCCTGCGCCAGGACCCCGATGTCATCCTCGTGGGCGAGGTCCGCGACCAGGAGACGGCCCGCACCGCGATGCAGGCGGCCATGACCGGGCACCTGGTCTTCTCGACCATCCACGCCAAGGACACGATCGGCTCGGTCTTCCGGCTGCTGGACCTGGGGCTCGAGTCCTACCTCGTCGCCAACTCGATGGACATCGTGATCGCCCAGCGCCTGGTCCGCCTGCTGTGCGATTCGTGCAAGCGCCCGGTAAAGGTGTCGCCCGGGCAGATGACCCGCCTGGGACGGTTCCTGGAGGGCAAGTCGCAGGTCTTCGCCGCCACCGGCTGCGCCCGCTGCCTGCGCACCGGGTTCCACGGCCGGCGCGCCATCTTCGAACTGCTGGACTTCAACGAGGAACTCCGCGACTGCGTGCTCAACCAGCCCTCGATCTCCAAGATGCGCAAGATCATCGAGCAGGGCGTCTTCACCACGCTGCAGCAATCCGGCTGGCTGCTCGCCGCCCGGGGCATGACCACCCTCGAAGAAGTGGACCGCGTGACAGGAACCTGATCGACCCGGCGCCGGGCGTCCGATCCCTCGCGGGCGGCTCGGAGCGCCGTGCCTGGGGTCCCGATGTCCTGCCTCTCAAGGCGGGCGAAATTCTCTACACCAGCCCGAGCGCGTAGAACGCGATCGTGAACAGCAGGTCCGC